>JAKAKQ010000370.1 GCA_021813425.1 Nitrospirota bacterium | reverse complement strand
CGCGGCATAGAGGTAAGGGAGATAAAGAGCGGCGATGCAGGTGATTACCATAGTATAATAGCGCTCAGGATAAAGGCAAAGGACAAAGAGAGTTATGTCGCAGGCACTCTGTTCAGCAAAAAAGACCCCCGCATAGTGTTAATAGACACCTTCAAGGTGGAGGTAGTGCCTGAAGGTGAACTTCTTCTGATACACAATAACGACAAGCCCGGGGTCATCGGAAACATCGGTACATTGTTAGGAAGGAATAATATAAATATAGCGAGAATGCATTTCGGCAGAGAAACAGCCGGGGGAATGGCGATTTCTGTAGTCAGTATCGATACATCTCCTGTACCGGAGATAATCGAACAGATAAAAGGATTGCCTAATATACTATCCGTAAAACATATAAGTCTTTAGAAACTTAATAAAGGTTGAGCTGTGAAGGGCAGAAAAACAGCATGTATTATAAAGACATATTCCGTTACCGTTTTGTCCTTCGTGGTTCTTCCTTCAAATTTTAAAAAGGAGAGGGGTAAAAATGCCTATAGTTATAGTTGTCGGTGCTCAATGGGGAGATGAAGGCAAAGGGAAGATAGTCGATTTCCTGACAAAAAAGGCCGTTATAGTTGCAAGATACCAGGGAGGTCATAATGCAGGACATACTGTTGTAATCAACAACGAAAAATATATTTTACATTTAATACCTTCTGGAATCCTGCATAAAAACACTATCTGCATAATCGGAAACGGCGTAGTTGTTGAGCCATCTGCACTGATCCAGGAAATAAACGAATTAAGGAAAAGAGGCATTCCTGTATCTGACAACCTCCTTCTCAGCAAAAACGCACACCTTATCATGCCTTATCATATAGCCCTTGACAGGGCAAATGAAAAATCACGCGGGAAAAAATGCATAGGAACAACAGGAAGAGGTATCGGTCCCGCATACGTAGACAAGATGGGAAGGACAGGGATAAGGGTCGGAGACCTTTTGCACCCTGAAGTGTTCATAGAGAAGCTTGAGACAAATCTCAAGCATATTAACTTCCTCATGAAGAACCTCTACAAATCTCATGGTTTTAGCGCAAGAAAAATTTTCAATGAATATATTGAGTATGGCAGAAAGCTGAAAAAACATATCGCAGATACCGACATTGTCATTAATAACGCCATATCAAAAGGTAAAAATCTGTTACTGGAAGGAGCTCAGGGGACCCTGCTTGATATAGACCACGGTACTTATCCTTATGTAACCTCTTCTAATTCAATCGCCGGGGGCGCCTGTACAGGCCTTGGAGTCGGCCCCACCAGGATATCGAAGGTCCTTGGTGTTGTAAAGGCCTACACTACAAGGGTCGGCAGCGGACCTTTCCCTACAGAGATCACTGACTCCATAGGAGAGGATATCAGGACAAAGGGCGGAGAATTCGGAGCAACTACCGGAAGGCCGAGAAGATGCGGGTGGCTTGATACTGTAATTCTCCGTCATGCTGCGATGATAAACGGTTTTTCAGGCATCGCAATTACAAAGCTCGATATACTTGACGGCCTGGACAGAATAAAGATCTGTACTGCCTACAGGTACAAGGGTATAATTTATAAGGATTTCCCGAAAGAGATGAACGTATTCGAAAACTGCATTCCTGTTTATGAAGAGGTTGAGGGGTGGAAGAGGAGTACCCTCGGAATAAAAGAATTCAGCAAACTGCCTGCACAGGCGCAGAAATATATAAGAAAGATAGAAAATCTTGTCGGAGTAAAGGTAAACATCATCTCTACCGGGCAGAAAAGGGAGGAGTTAATATTACTGAAGGAGCAGTTTTGAAAACCGACAGGAAGCACGAGAGATTTGTAAGGCGTCTTGAGACCGAGTTTTCATCAGGAGATAAAAACTACAGGGGAATATCAAGCGATCTTTCCACGAACGGACTTTTTATAAGAACAATCCATCCTTTTGCACCTGGCTCTATCATCGATATAACTATTCACCTGCCTGACGGCGCAACTTCAAGGTTGAAAGGAAGGGTCAGAAGGGCCATAAAAACACATATTACTACTTTTAAAAATGGTATGGGAGTCGAGCTTATAGAGAAAGATTTCCATTATATCAATTTCTTAAAGACTTTTATGCCGGATGTTCAGGGAGCACCATCCGACGAAGAGATTAGATATGAAACTGAAACACATCCGAAACCAGATATAAAAGCAGAGTCAAATTCTTCTGACTTCCTTATCCTTGCATGCTCAAAATGCGGTGTGAAAAACAAGGTCCGTACATCAAAGATGTCTCTCGGCCCTAAATGCGGGAAATGCGGCTCAGCATTAGTAATAAATCAGGCCTGATTCCGAAACTAATCAGTTATCTTTATCCCTCTGAGTGCCCTTCTTGCGGTGCCGCAACAGATAATATTGTATATGCCCCTTTATGCATATCCTGCTGGTCCGGCATTAAAAAATATTCCGGACCGGCATGCAACATATGTTCGACACCTTTTTCATCGGAATACTCTGATATTTGTGCAGAATGTCTGAAAACGCCGCCTGTATTTTCGCGCGCATTAAGTTTCGGGCTCTATGCTGATACACTTGCAACAGCGATAAATATTTACAAGTTTCATGGAATTAAGAGGCTTTACAAACCTCTTGGAAAATTCCTGCTTGAATTTGACATTGCAGGAGCAGACGCGATAATACCCGTCCCTCTAAGCGTCAATTCGTTGAGAGCAAGGGGTTTTAATCAGTCACTTCTTCTTGCAAAATTCGTTTCAGATAACTCAAAAATTCCGCTTATGCTCGATGGGCTTATAAAAAGCCTCGAAACCCCTCCTCAAATCGGTTTATCTGCAAAAGAGCGCATATCAAACCTGAAAGGGGTTTTCAGGGCTGTCAGAGACTTTTCCGGCATGAGACTTCTGCTGGTAGATGATGTTATGACTACAGGCGCAACAGTTAAAGAGTGCTCAAGGCAGCTTTTAAAGGCAGGGGCAGAAGATGTGGTTGTCCTGACATTAGCCCGGGCAAGTTCTACATGAGTGAAAATAAAATCTTTATTACCTGCTCAAGGGGCATAGTGCCTTTTTTAGCGGAAGAAGTCCGTTTGTCAGGGTTCCCTGTAATATGCGAGACAGCCGCAGGAGTTGAGACAGAAGGCACTCTTGAAGATACGATAACTTTAAACCTGTTCCTGCGGACAGGGAATAGGGTCCTTTATCTTCTTTCAGAATTTACTGCGGAAAACCCTGACGAACTTTACAGGAGTTTATTAAATGTTGAGTGGGAAAAATATATACATGAAAATGGATATATAAGCGTGAATTCAAGCGTTGATACTCCAGGCATCAAAGACTCCAGATATGCAAATTTAAAATGCAAGGATGCTGTTGTCGACCGGATTAAGAATAAATCCGGACGCCGCCCTGACTCCGGTACTGAAAAAGACAGAGCTGTTATATATTTATACTGGAAAGGCAGCAGATGTTCTGTTTACATTGATACTTCAGGTGAGAACCTGTCAAAGCGCGGATACAGGAAAATACCTCTTGGAGCACCTTTGCAGGAAACACTCGCATCCGCCATTATCATGGCAACAGGATGGGATGGCAACAGCAACTTTATCAATCCCATGTGCGGAAGCGGGACACTTGCCATAGAAGCTGCTCTGATAGCTCTTGACAGGGCGCCAGGATTATTGCGAAACAATTACGGTTTTATGCATCTAAAAGGATTCAATCAATCTTCATGGCAGAAACTGCGTACAGATGCAAAGGCATCTTCCAATAAGTCCCTGAAAAACAGGATCATTGCCACTGACATCAGTCCATTTGCAATCGATGCTGCAAAGAAGAATGCACTCACAGCCGGTGTAGAGCATTTGATAGAATTTGGAATATACAATTACCCTGATACGCCTGTCCCTGAAGGGGGAGGTGTCGTAATACTCAATCCCGAATACGGCGAGCGGATGGGGAAGATAGAAGAGCTCGAAAAAACATATAAAGGTATCGGGGATTTTTTTAAGCAGAGATGCAAAGGATATACCGGATACATCTTTACAGGAAACCCTGACCTTGCAAAAAAAGTGGGGTTAAGACCAAAAAGGAGGATTCAGTTATTCAACAGCAATATAGAATGCAGATTGCTTGAATACGAATTGTATGAAGGAAGCAGGAAAGCCGCAAAAAAGCCGCCGGGGAATACTGAAGAGTGATATAGGCTATGCTTAAGATTGGGAATTTAACATTATCTTCACCCTATATTCTTGCCCCTCTTTCAGGGATCAGTGATTTGCCCTTTCGCATGCTTAATCGCAGTCTGGGTTGTGAACTTGCATTTGTACCTATGATAAGCGCCCGTTCAATGGTTTATCAGTCCAGGGACACAAAAAAAATGCTTTTATCAGTACCCTCTGACAGACCGCTCGGAATACAGTTGCTGGGTAATGACCCTCATGATTTGCATCGGGCTTTAAACATACTCCAAAAATACGAATTTGACATTATAGACTTCAATGCTGCCTGTCCTGTAAATAAAGTGACAGGCAAAGGCAAAGGGGCAGGCCTGCTTAAAGAGCCCCTGAAATTAAGGGAACTGCTTAAGATTGTTGTTGATAATTCTCATGTGCCGGTCACCGTAAAAATACGTTCAGGCTGGGATGATACATCAGTCAATGCCAGGGATATAGCGCTTTATGCCCAGGACGCCGGCGTAAAAGGTCTGTTCATTCATGGAAGGACCAGGGTTCAGGGATACAGGGGGAGAGTGGATTACAAGGTAATCAGGAAGGTAAAAGACGCCCTCGAGATACCGGTCATTGCCAGCG
>JAKAKQ010000001.1 GCA_021813425.1 Nitrospirota bacterium | reverse complement strand
CACAAATGTATGAATACAAACGCTTTATTAATAAGTGTATTCGATTGTCCGGCGGTATGCAACTTTTAATAAGCTGCATATGTTATCAGGCAGGGAGCCTGTCAGACAAACATCAATCCGATTTTATAAAGATCATCATCCAGCTTTTTTCTCCACTGGACTGATGCAGGTTTATTAACACGGAGGCCACTTTTAATAATTATCTCCTGTCCCTTGTTCAGCGAATTAAATACATAGAGGCAGAGTCCGTTGGCACTTAGATTGACTGTTACTGCTTTGAATATCTGTTCATCTGTATCATGTTTCAGGACATATTCTATTATCTGATGAGAATTGCAGCGGAACTCCTCTCTGCTTTTTATATTCCGGACTGTCAGCATGTCTTTTTCGAGTCTTTTAAAAAGTATAGCTGTTGGAATAAAGTCTTTTCCTTCTTCTTTCTTGACAGTATTGTAGAAATCGCATTTCCCGCAGTTTTTATATTTCTGTGCGAATTTCCCCTGAACTTCGCCTTCACACATTGTGCCTGCAACTACCCAGCATGCCCTTCCTGCGTTTATCCCATGATGGACACCGTCGAATCTGATATCGGTCGAGGCAGGACATACCCCTAATTCAAAGGCGAACTCACCCCCGAGTTCTCTTTTGCAGTTTTTGAATTCCCAGCAGTTGAGCCGCTTACTCTTCTTAATAAGATTACCTCCCCCCGGATTCTAATTTTTGTTTTTATTTTATTATATAAAAATGCTTATTGGCAATTTAAAAAAATCTTCACACGTAACACCTCAGTTACAGGTGCATGAATTTTTGCATTTGACTGTTCCCCTCTTTGGCAAAGAGGGGTAAGGGGAGATTTTTCAAATATTATCATAAAATCCCCCTCATTCCCCCTTTTCCAAAGGGGGACTTGCTAACCCGTAACTAAATTGTTACCTTCACACAGAAACAGTCTGAACCCTTTCAAAATTGACTGGTTCCTTATCGCATGATATCCTTTAATCTACAAAGCGAGAAAGGGGGAGTATGAATGTTCAAAGAGTCTAAAAAATTTGCACTGAGGGGAAGAGGAGAATAATTATGCCATTTGATTTTGTATTGCCGGACCTTGGAGAAGGGATCACTGAAGGAGAGATAAGGAAATGGCTTGTTAAAGAAGGAGATGCGGTTGAAGAGCACCAGAATGTCCTTGAGATAGAGACTGACAAGGCGATTGTTGAGGTGCCGTCACCCAGGAAAGGCAGGGTGATGAAGGTCAACAAGGACGAAGGAGACATAGCAAAGGTCGGCGAGGTCTTGATGACGATAGCTGAAGAAGGTGAGGAAGTAGAAGCAAAGCCAGCTGTTGAAAAAAGGCCGAAGTCTGTCTCTGTAGTCGGAGTGCTTCCCGAAGAGGAAGAAGAGGAGGTGCTCGCCACGCCTGCAGTGCGTGCACTGGCTAAAGAACTCGGTGTTAAGATCGAGACTGTAAAAGGTTCGGGGCCTGCGGGGAGTATAACAAAAGAGGATATCAGGGAGGCGTCTGAAAAGGCTAAAAAGGCAGAGGACATTTACGGCCCGGTAGAAAATTTGCCTCTAAAGGGTTTGAGAAGGACTATATCAAAAAATCTCATGACAGCTCAAAAAACGACTGCCTCGGTGACAGGCATGGATGAGGCTGATATTACTGAACTCTGGAACCTGAGAGAGAGGGAAAAGAAATCCTTGATGGAAAAAGGTATTCACCTTACTTTCCTCCCGTTTTTTATCAAGGCGGTCTTCCATGCGCTTGCAGAGCATCCTTTTCTTAATGCATCCCTTGATGACGAAAGGGAAGAGATTACAATCAAGAAATATTACAATATCGGTATCGCAGTTGACACGCCGGACGGCCTGATGGTCCCGGTCATAAAGGATGCAGGGAAGAAGACGATACTCGATCTTGCATCAGAGATCCAGGGCCTGAGCATCAAGGCAAGGGAGAGGAAGATCAAACTGGAAGAGATGAAGGGGGGCACTTTTACGATCACGAATTACGGACACTTCGGCGGGACCTTTGCTACGCCAATAATAAACTATCCTGAGGTAGCGATCCTCGGCACAGGGAAGATTTCAGAGAAACCGTGGGTCAGGGACGGCCAGATCGTTATCAGGAAAATAATACCCTTGTCCTTGACCTTCGACCACAGGGTAACGGACGGGGTTGACGCCTCGAGATTTTTGACAAAGATTATAAGCTATATCGAAGACCCCGCATTGCTTTTCATAGAGAGCGCATGAGATATTATTCATCAGTTGAGAAAAAACAGACAGAAACACTGAAAAATCCTTGCAATGACAACAAGATTCAATATGATTCACATAAATGCTGTCTTTAACTCATTGTGCTTTTTAAAAGAAGGCTGGCTGGCCTTGCTGAAGGGCAGTAATGTGTTGCAGGCAAGGCATTTTTCATCGTCCCTGTCTGTTTTTTATAATATTATTTGCAATGTTTAGGATTAATTTATATAAAGGAGAATGAATATGTCATTGCGAGGCGGAGCCGAAGCAATCTCAAGGGACGAGATTCCTCTCTTCGCTCGGAATGACAGTTTATAGGCATTAGGTGAGATCATTAGATTCTCTCTTTAAACCAAAGTCCATTGCCCTTGTGGGCGCTGCTCATACGCAGGAGAAACTTGGAGGGGTGATACTCAAGAATCTTCTGAGTTTCAGGGGAGATATTTATCCTGTTAATCCAAAATATACCGAACTCATGGGGCTTAAGGCGTATTTGTCTGTGAAGGAGATTCCAAAACCTGTTGACCTCTGCATAATCATGAGGCCTGCACCTGAAGTGCCTGAAATTATCGAAGAACTTAAAGGCAGGGTAAGGTTTGCAATCGTGATGAGCTCTGGTTTTGCAGAAACAGGGGAAGTGGCCCTGCAGGAAGATGTAAAGAGAATAGCCAAAGAGACCGGCATAAGGATACTCGGTCCAAACTGCATGGGCATCTATAATCCACATGAAAAACTGGATACATTTTTTCTTCCGCATGAAAGGTTGAAAAGACCTAAAAAGGGAAATGTTGCAATCGTTTCACAAAGCGGTGCGATTTTGAGTTGCGTGCTGGGTGCGGTAAGAGCGGCGAATACCGGCGTATCAAAGGTTGCTGGTTATGGCAATGCAATAGATATAAACGAATCCGATATTTATGAATATCTTTCTGATGACAGAAAAACAGATGTGATTGTCTCTTATATTGAATCAGTCAGTGACGGAAGAAGGTTTATAGAGAAGGCAAGAATATTGTCCGAAAAGAAAAGTCTCCTTATTCTTAAGTCCGGCAAAGGTCCAAGCGGGCAGGCCGCAGCTTTTTCACACACGGGAAGGCTTGCCGGAAGGTATGAAGTATTTCATTCGCTCCTCAGGCAATTCGGGATCATGGAGGTTATGGATTTTGATGAACTTATGGATGCGACAAAGGCGCTTTCATACTACCTCTCCATGCCCCCCCTTAGTAAGGGGGGGATTAGGGGGGGTGGCAATCGGGTATGCATAATAACTAATGGCGGCGGTTCGGGTGTTCTGGCTGCCGACGAGTGCATGAGACAGGGGCTTGAAGTCCCGCAGCTGACGGATGTCCAACGGGAAAGAATCGGGAGGCTATTCCCCCATTTTTATGGCATAAATAACCCTGTGGATCTTACTGCGCAGGTAAAAGATGAGGATTATGCCCTGGCGTTAAATGAGTTTAAGGATGATTATGACGGTTTTTTAATGATAGCCTTGCCGAATGTCTATGGCATTACCGAAGGTCTTGGCAAAATAATGAATGGGGCAGTAAAGGAATTAAGAAAACCTGTGGTCTTCAATGTTGCAGAAGGAGGGATATCTAAAAAGATATCAGATCTCCTTGAGAAGTCTAAGATACCTGTCTATACCTCGCCTGAAAGGGCGGTCAGGGGGCTGAAGGCGCTTTTGGGTTAGCGCAGGACATTGTAAATTCAAAGGCCCTGCCTGACAGGCAGGGCCTCTAAGATAATATTATTGAATCTCGACCTTTGATACCAGGGACCCGTCAAAGTTAAAGATGTAAAGATATGTCTTTGCCAGACCGTTTTGGTTAAAGTTATAATTGCCGTTTCCGAACATATTGAATGTAGTGCTCCCCATCATGGCATTCCCGAAATCTGTAGTGGTAACATAAACTTTATCATTTGTAATAACAGGGATGGAGGCATAACTGCCGTCCATTGAGACCGCATCAGGCAATGTAGTTGCTGCAAATGGGAGTGACATTATATAAATAACCGATTGGCCGCCTGCCGGGTTGTTACCGAAATTCCCCACTAAATTGTAGTTGCCGAAATCGGGCAGGGATGCAGTTGCAACGAGAAAATTGCTGCCGACAACAGGCTTTGATACTATTCCTTTGACAGTAATGGACGTAATCTGGCCGGAAGGCGTCACTGCCATTATCTTTGATTCAAAGGAATTACTATTGGGTACTGTCCCGGGATTGGATGTGGGGTTATAGCTCACAAGATACGCTGTACCGTCTTCTCCGATTACAGGCGCCCCTGTCATGCCGTTCATCATACCAAAGCCTCCGTTGTTTGTTATCATCGGGCTTCCCGTCATTCCCGGCCCGCCGCCCATCATTGCATCCGAATTTGCAGTAAATGAGAATACTGCCGTCAAAGCCATAAGTAATACTGCTAAAGTCATGGTTGCTCTCTTCATCTTGTTTCTCCTCTGAGTTAAATTAAATCCGATTGATAATTGATTTAAATAGAATAACAAGGGAAAATGAAGATAATATGAAGATAGCGGACGTTCTAACCAGATCATTCAA
>JAKAKQ010000177.1 GCA_021813425.1 Nitrospirota bacterium | reverse complement strand
ACATATATCTCTCAACTAAGCCCGAAAAATATGTGGGCAGCAGCGAAAACTGGGAAAGGTCCACAAATGCCCTGAGAAAAGCGCTTGAAACAAAAGGACTCTCATTTATGGTTGATCCGGGTGAGGGAGTTTTCTATGGGCCCAAGATCGACATAAAGGTAAAGGATTCACTCGGAAGGCCCTGGCAGTGCAGTACAATACAGGTTGATTTTAATAACCCTGAAAGGTTCGATATAACTTACCGTGGTGCTGACGGCAAGGAGCACAGGCCGATCATGATACACAGGGCATTAATGGGCTCCCTCGAGAGGTTTTTTGGCATCCTGATCGAGCATTATGCAGGGGCTTTCCCTCTCTGGTTATCCCCTGTTCAATTGTCCGTACTTACGATATCGGAGAAACATGCTGCTTATGCTGAAAAAATCTCATCAGAACTTAAGAAATCAGGGATAAGGGTCGAACTGGATGCAGACAGTGAAAAGATAGGTAATAAGATCAGAAAGAGTACTGTAAGAAAGATACAATATTCGGTTATAATAGGTGACAAGGAAATATCTGAAAACAGGGTTATGGTGAGAAGACGTAATGGGGAGAATTTAGGCCCATTCAGTTTGGATGAACTTACATCTTTTCTTTATGAAGAGATAAACTCAAGGAGGTGAAAACATAAGCGGCAGAGATATTAGTAAAAACATAAGGGTTAACGAACAGATAAGAGCAAAAGAGATAAGGGTAATAGACAATCACGGAGAGCAACTTGGCCTGATGTCTGTAAGAGAAGCTTTGAATATCGCTATAGAGAGGGACCTGGATCTGGTGGAAGTTTCGCCTAACGCAGTTCCTCCTGTATGCAAAATACTTGATTTCGGTAAATATAAGTATCAGTTGAACAAGAAGCATGCCCAGAGAAAAACCATCGATGTAAAAGAGATCAAGATAAGACCTCATATTAATGAGCATGACCTCGAACTGAAAATAAAAAATATTAATCGTTTTATTGAGGGCGGGGATAAGGCAAAGATTGTGATGTATTTCAAGGGGCGTGAAATAATTCGTCCGGAATTCGGCATGAAGATTTTTGAGAAGATTTCACAGAAGCTTACCGGTAAATTCCAGATAGAACAACACCCTAAGATGGAGAGTAACCATCTAACTATGGTCGTCGCTCCCAAAGCTTAAAGCAAAAAATCTGAGAACTCTGCAGTGGGAAAATGAAAGGTATATTTCCTGTTTCCTATTCTTTGTTCCATGTTTACAAATATATCAGTGACAAAAAAATAATTTTAAGTTATAATTTAACGCTTTGTTTCTAAACAAGAGATAGGCATTGAGAAATATCAGGCTTGGTTGGTTTCTGTTGTGGATAACACTGAAAACACTAAATGTCATTCCTAGCAAAGCGAAGAATCTCATGAACTCAACGAGTTGCGAGACCCTTCACTTCGTTCAGGGTGACAAATAACAGCTTCCGCAACAGACACTAATTAAGCGAGCGGAAAGTTTTCAGTTACCTGACAAGTTTTAAATTTATTTTTTGGAGGAAAAGATGCCAAAGTTGAAGACACATAGAGGAGCAGCCAAGAGATTTAAGATGACTGCTACAGGAAAAATCAAAAGAAAAAAAGGATTTAAGAGTCATCTCCTGACAGGCAAGCCGTCAAAAAGAACAAGGAATTTAAGAACAGCTGTTCTTGTTTCGGATAGTAATCATACTAATATTAAAAGACTTTTACCGTATAATTAAGAAAATTGAAATTTACAGATTTAATATTGTAGGAGGAAAAAATGCCGAGGGCAAAAGGTGGTTTTAAGACAAGGAGACGGAGAAAGAAGATTCTTGATAAGGCCAAGGGTTATTATGGCGGCAGAGGCCGTCTTTATAAAACAGCAACTGAAACCGTTGACAAGGCGCTTCAATATACATACCGTGACAGGAAGGCCAGAAAAAGGGAATTCAGGTCCCTCTGGATAATCAGGATAAATGCTGCTGTTCGTGCGATAGGTCTGAACTACAGCCAGTTTATGGCCGGATTGAAGAAAGCAAATATCCTGTTAAACAGAAAAGCCCTGGCTGATTTAGCATATTCCGAGCCGAAGGCATTCAGCCAGATAGCCGAGACTGTAAAGAAACAATTAGCTTCATAATGTCCTGTGGATGATCTTCTTTCTTTAAAGAAAGCATTCCTGGATGAAATCAGTTCGGTTTCAGATCTGACCGGACTCCAGAATATCAGAACAAAATATTCAGGCAAGAAAGGGCTTGTAACATCTAAATTAAAGGCCCTTTCCTCGATCCCCCCTGATGAGAGGCCGTTATACGGAAGTACGCTTAATGAGATAAAGAATTTTATTGAAGAGACCTTAAAAAACAAAGAGATACTTTTAAAAGAGAACGAAAAAGAGAAACGGCTTCAGACAGAAAAGATAGACATTACCCTTCCAGGGAAATTCACTCCTTTTGGTCGTGAACACCCCATCAACCAGGTACTATCCGAGATAAAGGATATATTTGTCTCAATGGGGTTCAGCATAGAAGAGGGCCCTGAGGTGGAGCTGGACTATTATAACTTCGAGGCCCTGAATATCCCGAGGCATCATCCGGCCAGGGATATGCAGGATACCTTTTATGTTTCTGATGACGTTGTTCTCAGGACACATACCTCACCTGTCCAGGTCAGGGTCATGGAAAAGAAAAAGCCGCCCCTAAAGATAATCGCGCCGGGCAAGGTTTACAGGTGCGATGCAGACATATCTCATACGCCGATGTTTCATCAGGTGGAAGGGCTTATGGTCGATACTGAAATATCCTTCAGCGATCTGAAGGGTGTTCTTGAGCTGTTTATACACAGCTTCTTCGGTAAAAATACGCCTGTCAGGTTCAGGCCAAGCTATTTCCCTTTCACAGAGCCGAGCGCTGAGGTTGACATCGGTTGCATATTCTGTGCAGGGAAAGGGTGCAGGGTCTGCAAGACAACCGGATGGCTTGAGGTGCTGGGATGCGGCATGGTAAACCCGAAAGTTTTCGAGATGTCCGGATACATGCCTGATGAATACACGGGCTTTGCCTTTGGCATGGGCGTGGAGAGGATGACCATGCTGAAATATTCGATAGATGATATCCGTCTCTTTTATGAAAATGATCTGAGGTTTCTGAAGCAATTCTGAAGGACTGGTGAAAGACTATGCAAGTCTCTCTTGATTGGATAAAGGATTTTGTTGATATAAAGGCAGCGCCTGAAGCGGTTGCTCACAGACTTACCATGGCAGGCCTTGAGATCGAAGGTATGGAGTCAGATGACGGAGATGTGATAATGGAAGTCAATGTCACGCCGAACAGACCTGACTGCCTGAGTATCCTTGGCATAGCAAGGGAAGTTGCAGCTGTCTTTTACCTTCCCCTCAAGACCCGGGGAGTTGTCATCAGCGGGACAAAGAACCCCTCAGATATACAGGTGGAGATAGATGACCCCGAACTCTGCGGAAGATACACAGGCAGATCGATTACCGGAGTCGATATCAAGGATTCCCCTGAATGGATGAAGAAAAGGCTCGGGAAGTGCGGCATCAGGTCTATCAACAACGTCGTTGATATCACGAATTATGTGCTTCTTGAGTTCGGTCATCCCCTTCATGCCTTCGATGCAGACAAGATACAGGAGAAAAAGATAAGGGTTGCCCGGGCAGGGGAGAACAGGAAAATCGTTACTCTCGACGGCATTGAAAGGACGCTGCAGGAAGATACCCTCCTGATATGGGATGGGAAAGGGCCTATTGCGGTTGCAGGAATTATGGGCGGCGGAGGCTCCTCTGTTGATGAACGCACAAAGAACGTTTTTCTTGAGAGCGCCTATTTCACCCCCTCATCCATAAGAAAATCTTCAAAGATACTGGGGTTGAAAAGCGAATCTTCCTACAGGTTCGAACGGGGAACGGATATTGTGTTTCTTGAGTCTGCACTGAACAGGGCGACATTGCTCATACAGGAACTGGCAGGCGGTGAGATCAGCGACATTGTTGATGCATATCCCCTGAAATTTGAGCAGCCGGAAATCCCAGTGCTGTACCGGAAGGTGAATTCCCTTCTCGGAACTGAACTGGAAAATGAACAGATATTAAAGATTCTCAGCAGGATCGGCATAAAAACAGAAGACAGGGGAGATTCATTCATCGCCTTTCCTCCCGCCTTTAGAAGTGATATAAAAGACCCCGTAGACATCGTAGAGGAAGTGGCGCGTTGCCACGGATATGAGAACATCCCGGTCAGGGTTCCAAAGACCGTGCTCCCTGACGGCATCCTGAACAAGAAAGAGAGAGCTGTGCATGAGATCCGGGAGGCGATCAGAAAAAGCGGCTTCAATGAGGTGATCAATTTCAGCTTCATGAATAGCGCTGACCTTGACATGCTCTCCATCCCCGAGAATGATGAGAGAAGAAAGCATATTGGCCTTATGAATCCCCTTAGACAGGAAGAATGTCTGATGAGAACCACCCTTGTGCCGTCCCTGATAAACAATTTCCTTTATAACCTTTCACGCGATGTTAGGGACATACGGTTTTTTGAGCTGGCGAGGATCTTTATTGATACAGGGAAACAGCTTCCTTCAGAGGGATTAAGGCTTGGGGGGATACTTTATCAGGAGGATGTTCCGGCCCTATGGAAAGAGAATGTCCCTGCATTCTTTCTTGCAAAAGGGGCTTTGCAGTCTCTTTTTGATGAGATGAAGATTACTGGATGCTCATTTTCGCCTTCAGAACAGGTATTCTTGCATAAAGGGAAATCAGCTGACATAACAGCAGGAGAAAAAAATATAGGTTTTATGGGTGAGCTGGGTCCGAATATTATCGAACGCCTGGGCCTTAAGGTTCATAAACCTGAGATTGTCGT
>JAKAKQ010000005.1 GCA_021813425.1 Nitrospirota bacterium | reverse complement strand
AAACCTGTAAAGCGTTTTCTATCATCTATTAATCATGGGCATGTTATTGTGTCTGCCGCTGTTTTTTTTGCAGGCGCATTCCTTGTTCTCTCGTCCATACCTAAACTTGCAAAATATGAGTTTAAGACCGATACATCATTTTCAGCTCCAAAGGACGCAGCAGACTTTATAACTCCTCTGAAAATCAGCGGTAATATGTTTAATGAATACGGCTTTGGCGGATATCTCATCTGGAGGCTCTATCCGGGGAAAAAGGTGTTTATAGACGGCAGGTCTCTGGACCCTGATGTCTATAAGGAATACAATGTCATCGCAGCGGCAATGGAAGAGCAAGGCCGTTCGTGGGAGGATATTATGAGGAAATACAACATATCTTATATAATTTCACCACCGCTTCTCCCGAGGGGGGAGATTATCCCTATTGTAGAAAAGGCTCTTTGGAGTGATGACTGGGCGCTTATTTACAGAGACCAACTCTCCCTGATCTTTTTACGGAAAGCTGATGAGAATATGCCGCTCATACACCAGTTCGGCATGGACAAAAAAGAGGCGCTAAATACAATCATAGTTCAGGCATCAGCGCGGGCTAAGATAAACAGCGCTAACCCGTATTACCTAATAACTCTCGGGAAGGTTTTTCTTAAGTCCGGCAGGCTTTCAGATGCTGAAAAGGCCTTTGAGATGGCTTATCAGAGGGATCCACACAATCCCATAATCAGGGAATGGCTGCTGAAAATAAGAGAAACTAAAGAGCGGACGGGTTCCGAATAGATGGATAGATCATTTCTTCTGTGCTTCGTAGTTTAAGTATTCCATCATCTGCACAAAGCTCTTTGATTGTCCTCCTGTAATCTGATCCATCTCTTTTGCTATACGCTTCTCCATGGATTGATCGTTATCCTTGCATGCATAAAGAAACTTAAGGTATTCAATATTGCTGGCATTGAAATAATACCTCTGCTTTTTGAGAGTTGCGCAATGATTATTCCTGGCATCGGATTTTGCCAGTGTGAATGCTGCAAAATACCGCTGTTTATCATAGACGTACACAGCGAACGGACTTTCAA
This sequence comes from Nitrospirota bacterium, assembly GCA_021813425.1. GTDB lineage: Bacteria > Nitrospirota > Thermodesulfovibrionia > Thermodesulfovibrionales > UBA6898 > JAKAKQ01. The sequence continues at coordinate 3,828 of JAKAKQ010000005.1, read as the reverse complement.
GAAGGGCATCCATAAGTCTTCCGGTCCCGGCCTCTGCATTATTTGCAATAATAGGGAACCGTAATAACAACCGGTCGACAACCATTACCGATGGCCATGGGTTTTTTCGCAGCATAGAGATAAATTCAAGGGATGCGGCAAGCGCCTGATCACATTGCTGCTTCTTGACGTTATATAACGCCGTCAATGCAACTGCCTCTTCCGGGCTGTATTTACGGTGGTCAGCAATTGTTTTGTCTGCCGCGGGATCATTTGATTCTATGAAAACGATGGGCAGCAATGCGCGATTTGTGTTGAACGGAAGCCGGTCGCCGTTTGAGCGGAGGGTCTGTCGCGCTGCTGACCAATCCTCTGCGGACAGCGCCTGGTCAAACCTTTCTTTGATACTTCCCTCTTCAGCATTGATACGCGATTTATCCCTTAGCGCAAAGGGAACCATCTTGAGACGTCTTCGTTCTACTTCAGTCAGGTCAACCTCGGAGTTCGCAAACACACCGTGAAAATCCTCAAACTTCCTGCCCTCGACATATATCTGCTCAGCGCTGAAATTCCGGACAGTGCCTACCGACCGCGCAAAATCGAACTCGAGGTGATTTTGATCATCCGTGTTCACTGTCTTAAGCGGAAGGGAATGGATTTTCTGCGCCAATTCCGAGCCTGCTATCCGGCGAGCCAGGAATCCCTCAAGGGAGTCCACGTGCCATGCATACCTGAGGGCGTCGCTATATGGCTGTGAGGCGATTCTACTTCGGAGCTTTTGGATATTGAACTGAAAGGGTTTCATTGAGGCAAGCAATGTGATATCTGCGCCGCTTGTATGCCACGTCTCGACATACGGAAATACCTCGGTTAATGTGGTGTAAATTGTCCATATGGAACCGGCATCGATCTCATACGCCTGGACCCAGTGGACAAAAATGCCGTTAGGGTTGAGTCGCGAAGCCACCGACCGATAAAAATCCAGCGTAAATAAACTCGAAATACCAGCCCTGTATGGATTCGACGGTTCCGAAGCGATGATGTCATATTTTTGTGCAGAGGACATAATGATCTCACGTCCGTCGCCTACTATAACGCTTATCTTAGGGCTTTTCGAAGCCTCGTGGTTTACCGGTTCGCACGCCTCAGCTACTTTCTTAATGACCGGTTCGATCTCGGCCACGTCCACCCGTTCCATGGAAGGCACAGCAGCAAGCCATCCTGCTGTGCTGCCTGTTCCCAATCCGACAACAAAACTTGACTTAGGATCATCGTGCAGGAGGGCTGCAACAAGTCCTGCCATGATCTGCGTCCCGGCGTCAGTAATGGAATGGCCGTCCGCTTTACCGTTCACAAGAAATGAAATGCCACCGATATTGGAAAGCGCCACGCTGCTTTCGACACCATCCCATTCGCGGACAATGCCTTCTTTGATCTCTCTTTTCCATATTTGATATTGGTTTATTGGAGTCTTTTCTGCCAACATATACGAGCGACCTGCGCCGATGCCCGAATGCCGCCAGACTGCAGTTGGGCCTTCAGAAAAAGAAAGCACAACAGGAAGCGCCGCTATGACGAAAAGCGCGGCCGGAGCGGGAGACAGAAGCGCCGCAGGACGCTTTCTAAAGGCAATGAGGATTGTGACAAGAGACAATGCCGCCAGTAAGACTGCGGTAAGCTTCCAAGCGCCGGGCGCTGTCAGGAGCGGCAGTAAACCAAAGCCTCCCAGAAGTGACCCTGCTATTGACCCCGCAGTATTGAAACCATAGGTAAGCCCTATTTTCCAGGCAAACCGCTCGTCTTGAGGATTAAGAAGGGAAATGAGGAGGGGGAACTGGTATCCTGCGATAAGCGCCACAGGGAATACAACGACCATGGCAATGAATGCCCATCCGGCAACATACCCCCAGAAACCGAATAATCCGAGAGTACGAAGAGCAAGGGCAGCTTCCGCAATCCTGTCGCCCAACGCATAAGGAATGATGAGAAAAAGGGCTTCCAGCGCACAGGTCCAGGCAAAAGAATTCAGGGATGGAAGGCGGTTTGGCTTTAATGAATAGAGTATCCCTCCTGTTCCAATGCCGAGAAGCGCAACAGCCAGGATCGTACCGAAGGTAAAAGTCGTCCCTCCCATGATAGGACCAAGCATCCGGTACCAGACGATCTCCATAAGGAAGAACACAAGCCCCGATACTGTAGCCGCAAGGAGAATGAACCATCCCGGCGCCGAAACAAGTGTGCCCAGAGACAGCGGTTCATCCATTTTTTCCATGGAACGCTGCCCAGTGACGACTTCGGCATCATTCCCTGCCTCTATTTTTCGTGACTGCGACCGGGCAAGGACAAAAACAAATACATTAATAAGACAGGCTATCCATAGTGTCCTCCTGTTTCCGAATATCTCCAGAAAATAGAAGGTCGATAAAACCACCCCGGCTACTGCGCCGAGGGTATTTGCTCCATACAGGAGCGCAAGATTCTTGTTCGACACATCAGAAACGGACCGTGCAGCCCGGGCGGCAGCAGGGAGCGTGCCACCCATTAGAAACGTCGGACCGATAAAAACGATGATTGAAATAACCATACGAACAACGGTCCCCGTAAACATGCCGAGCATCAACGTACCACCAAGTCCGAGATAGACACTGCGTCCGGCATCAAGAATAAATGGTGTGAGAGCAGACAGAACAGCAATACCGACTTCAAGGTGGGCATAGAATGCAAGGGGTTTCCTCATTCTGTCAGCCTTCCTGCCAAGATATAGTCCACCCACACCCAACCCGCCCATGAATATGGCAAGCACTGTAGCGGTGGCAGGGGTGGAAGCGCCCATGATAAGACGGAGTTCACGCAGCCAAACAGTCTGATAAACCAGTGCGCAGAACCCCGACAAGAACAGCAGTCCTGCAATTCGAACGCTTTTTGACATAAGATACCTCACTTTGAACGAATATGCTTCCTGTCTAAAACGTTGCACTATACCATATCATTGCGAAAACTGCAATCAGGGTCAATATAGCAAATTTGCATTAAAGATCAAATTTCTCAATCTTCTTAATGCCGGTCCGGAGCGAAAAAAAAGCAACTAAAAGATTTACAATGAACAAAAGAAACATTATCCCGCCGATCACCGTCCATGCCTTTCGGGTAAATACGCTCTGGTCTGACTCCTTAAGGAAATAAAGAAAAACCGGAGCGATCTCCAGAGCCATAGTAAAGAATATGAGGGAGATCGAGGCAAGCATATAAGATACGCTTTCTGTCCTGACTTGCACTTCGGGAGAGTCACCCCGCAACCGCTTCATGTCAGATGCACCGAAGGAGACCGCCATAGCCAGAAGGGAAAAACTGAGCAAGGCGGTGGTGGCAGATTGCAAAATGATGGAAGCCGTTTCAATGCCGATGATAAGTGAAGACAATATGGCAAACAATTGCCCTGTTAGGAATAAAGGGACACAATAGAAAAGGAATTTAGTCCATATGTAGCGTTTCGGCGTCACCGGAGTTGTTTTCATGATCCATAAGAAAGGCCCCTCTGAAACAATTGCGGGATACACAAGGCGCGAACATAGTGAGGCGACAATAATAAGAATTACTCCGAGATTAAGGAATGACACAATGTATTTCAGTTGTGCTTCATACCCTACCCAGTTCAACGGCAATGCTGCGATGCTGAACAGATAAATAACGATTAAGGAGACCAGAATGAGAATCTGATGGACATTCCTTTCGTCCCGTATCTGACAGAGGAAGTCCTTCCTCATCAGCGTACGGCTTCTCTTGCCAAATGCAAAGAGTAACCGATGAATTGCCTCGCTGATCATCGACTCTTTCCTGATAGGTGCGATC
>JAKAKQ010000351.1 GCA_021813425.1 Nitrospirota bacterium | reverse complement strand
GAAGAAATCTATCTGGCTCACTGACCGTACTTCATATTTTTCCCTGAGCTTTTTCAGGTCCCTTGAAAGAGTGGCGGGATTGCATGAGATGTAAACGATCTGCTCCGGAAGATTTTCAAGGACCTTTTTTACGACTTCAGAAGTAAGTCCGGATCTTGGAGGGTCGAGTATCAGCACATCGATTTTTCTGTTGAATTTATATTTCTCGGCAGAGGACCTGATAATCCGGCAGTTTTTGATATCATTAAGCTTCAGGTTCCTGTTGCCGTCATCAACAGCATTTTGGTTCTCTTCAACTGCAATTACCTCTTCAGCATGCACAGCAACCGGTATTGAAAAATTACCTGCGCCTGCATAAAGATCAAGCACATGCTTTCCTTCTAAAGGCATCAGGCTGTCTATTATGAATTCAACGACTTTATTATTCAGAGCCCAGTGCGCCTGGAAAAAGGTCCACGGGGAGACGGTATATCTCAGGCCTTTAAGGTCAAATCCTGTATAGGCGCCGCCATAGGCGATGGCATCGTTATAGGCTATGCCTGTTAAACCTGTTTCAATAAATGCGTCGAATAATGCTGTGTCATAATCCCTTCCTTTTAACAGGGCTACAGGGGTATCGCCTGCGGCAATATGTATCTCATTTAAATTCCGAACAAGGTCTTTCCCCTTTATTTTCTGTAAAAACGTATTTATTTCGTGTTTTAACAGAGGACAACTCTCAAATACAACCACATCCCTTGACGATTCCCTGAAAAAACCGGGCTCGCCATTCCTTGAAACTTTAAACTGTGCCCTATGCCTGTAGTTCCACTGGGAATCCGACAGAACAGGGCTTAAGACAATCTCTATCCCCCCGAGCCTGTTCAGTGAATCAAGAAGTATCTCGTCCTTCATGGACAGTTGTCTTTCGTAAGATATAAACTGTAACTGACAGCCGCCGCATATACCGAATACCGGGCATACAGGGTCTGTGCGATATTCGGAGTGCTCTACAATATTTTTAACGGATGCGATGGAATAATCCCGCTTCTTTTCCTCTATCTCGACTTCTACAACCTCACCCGGGATCGCCCCCCTGATGAATATTACCTTGTCTTCCCTTGCTATGGTATAGCCGCCGTAAGCGGGCATCAGGGATTTCAGTATCAGCCCCATTATTCCCTTTCCATCAATTTCTTTATAGTCGACTTGAGCTCCGACAGATCCGCGGATTTCACAATATACGCCTCCGAAGCCCAGACAGAAAAATCGTCCCTGTAATCAAATGCCGTCGACATGATTATCGGCATCCTCGGCCTCTTCTCTTTCATCTGCCGCAGGAGTTTTATCCCGTCGATATCCGGCAGCTGTATATCGAGGGAAACGAGGTCCGGCTTTTCTTTTTCAAACTGCTCGATCGCCTCCTGGCCGTTTGTAGCTATAACAACACTGTATCCTTCCTCCTCAAGCTCTTCCTTGTATAGCCTGAGTATGCTCAGGTCATCATCAACTATCAGTATCTTCATTTTTTTCCTCCTTAGTTGGTATATATACTTTAAAAATGCTACCCTTTTCCAGTTCGCTGTTAACTTCTATCCTGCCGTTATGTTCCTGTATTATCCTGTTGGTTATCGCAAGCCCAAGACCTGTGCCGGAAGCTTTCGTTGTAAAAAATGGATCAAAAATAAAAGGAAGATCATCCTCGGGAATGCCTATGCCTGTATCCTCTATTTCGATAACAGCAGATTTTTCTGTTTTATACGTCCTGACATATACCGAGCCGGTTCCTTCAACCGATTGCAAGGCATTGGCAAGGATATTAAGGATAGCCTCCCTGACCCTGTTTGGATCAATAAAAACATCCATGGAATCCCTGTAGTCCCTGACAAGGACAATGCCCCTGTCTTCAATATCAGATTTCATTAATGTAATAACTTCATCCAGAAGATTATTGAGGTTAACCGTCTCCTTTGCAAGCCTTACATCTTTAACAAATCCGAGTATCTCCTTTAAAATGTACTCAAGCCTGTCAACCTCCTTTACAATTATTTCCGCGTATTCCTTCAAATTTCCATCCAGTTTCTTTTCGAGCCTTTTGGCAAAACCCCCGACAGAAACAAGCGGGTTTCTTATCTCGTGCGCAACCTTTGCCGCAACCTCACCGAGTGCGGCCATTTTTTCGGCAACAACAAGTTTTTCCTGAAGGTGTTTAAGGTCTGTAATGTCCCTTACAACATGAACAGAACCTATGAATTCCCCGATTGAGTCGAAGATCGGGGAACTTGAGGTCAGGAACGTCCCGCCCATATGCGGATCCTCTAATTCCTCTATATATGCCTTTTTCGTTGTCACTGTCTTATGGTGCGGGCATTTCCTGTACGGCTCATTCATGCCGTGGAACATCTCGTAACATTTCCTCCCTATTATCTCTTCGGGAGGCAGTCCCAGTTTCCTGATTACTGCCTTGTTTATGCGCTGTATCACATAATCGCTGTTATTGAAATAGACCATATCCGATATAGACTCGAATATATTTTCGAGCTGTTGTTCTGCCATGGCCACCTGTTCGAACAGACGCGCATTTTCGATAGCCGAAGCAACATGGTTCGAAAAACTGTTTAAAAACTTCATATCTTCTTCAGTTATCTGCTTTCTGTTGAAATAGTTGTCCACCCATATCAGGCCTATTACCTTATCCCTGGAAATCATCGGCACGACTGCATAAGCCTGCGTGCCGAGCTGCTGTATAAGGATCGTTTCTGAAAGCGCCTCTGCCTTGACATCAAAGACATTGTAGGATTTCTTTTCTTTAACGGATCTTGTCAATACAGTATCCTCTTCCAGCGGTATCTCTATCCCGACCGTCAACCTGTCAAGGAAGGAATCCTTTTTTAAAGGACTCGAAACAATCTCCTGCATTATCTCTTCAAGTGTCTTTCGCTTGAGTGAAAGTTCATCCCATATCTTCCATGCCTCTTCAGCGCTTGCAGGACCAACACCCATAGCGCCTTTTAACACATTTTTGCCTTCATCAACAAGGAAAAGTATCGCCCTGTTGAATCCCATCCCGTCGCTCATTGTCACTGCAGTAAGCACCATCCTGAGCAGTTTGTCGAGTTCGAGAGTGCCCCTCATGGCAGAACTGATAAAAAAGAGCCTTGACAATTCCTGATTACGGCGTATCAATTCCTTTTCAACGATCTTTTTCTCGGATATATCTCTCGATATCCCGCTTATTCCTATGACCTTGCCGGAGGCGTCTTTTATCGGCGACAGTGTGAGACTGACCTCTATGATCGTCCCGTCTTTTCTCTTTCTTAAGGTTTCGATGTCCTTCAGCACCTCTCCCTGTTTCAGCATATTCAGATACTGTCTTTCCTTTTCTAAAAGGAACTCCGGCACAAAGGGCAAAAACACTCCTATTGCCTCGGCTTCGGCAAATCCAAAGGTTCTCTCGGCGCCCTGGTTCCATGATGTGATCACCCCTTCCAGATCAGTTGTCACGATCGCATCGGCAGAATTATCAATAATGCTCTCCAGATACTCTTTTGTCTGGATCACTTCCCTGTAGAGGCTGAGGGTCTCCTCCTGATAAAGCACGCGCTCTGTTATATCCATAATAAAAACAACACATTCAACAATCTCTCCTGTCTCGTTTTTTATGGGGTATGCTGTCAGCTCGGCATAATTCACCCCTCTTGACTGCATTATCGAGTTTATATCTCCGGTCTCAAAAGTCGCCTTGGCAGCACAGTGAGGGCAAATGCCGACCTTATCATGAAAGATATCCAGACTGTTATGTCCAATAAGTTCGTCGTATGAGATGTTTATCCAGTCCTCTATATATTTGTTGACCGAAGTTATAACATAGTTTTTGTCGAGAGTGATGATCCCGCCCTGGACGCTGTTGAAAAGGATATCCAGCCTCTTTTTACCTTCGCTGGCCTTTTCTTCCCTGATAATCTCGTTCTCGAATAATTTTGCCTTTTCGATCGCAATTGCAGAGATAAAAGCAAAGCCCTCTGCCGTAATCAGATCATCAGCCGTATATGGGATAAGGTTCCCGGAAACATCATATTTGTCGTATAGTCCCAGGGTCCCTATGACATCTTCTCCGACCTTTAAGGGTACACATATTGCAGATTTCACATCTATTACAGGCACTCTCATGTCAGCTGGCATTCTGGAGACATCCTCAACAAGCAACGATTTCCCCTTTTCAGCTACCCATCCTGCTATTCCCTCTCCAAGTAAGAGTTCCATCTCCTGCTCAACCCCCCTGGGAAGCCCGAAATAAGACTTGATCTTAAGCCTGTTGTTTTCGAGCAGTCTGATAATGCAACCGCTTGAAGAAAGAAGCCTTGCTATCTCTTCGGCTATCCTCTTTAAAAGTTCCTCGAGGTCAAGCACGGAAGTTATAGCCTTGCTCAGTTCATACAGCACTGTGAGTTTCTGGAGCTGTTTCTTTGTAGACTGGAAGAGTTCGGAATTCCTTGCAACAGAACCAATGTTCTGTGCAAGTATTTTAAGGGTGTTCACCTCATCAACGGGAAAGATATACGGGGATTCATTTCTGACGATCAGGATCCCCGAACATGTGTTGTCCCGTATTATCGGTACAGCAAGTGCAGACCTGTATTGTTTTATCATGCTTAATTTTTGACCTTTATGATTTTCGGTATCTTCGATAACTACATGGTTTAATGTTCTGGCAACCTCCATTGCGATTTCGTCTTCGGCAGGAATGCAGTCACCCTCTGTATTTTCTTCTGCATCGCTTGAGGCATCGAGGCAGAAAGTCTTTATCTCCGGTCTTAACATATATATGGCACAGTTGTCATGCTGAAGTTTGATCGTGATTGTATCAACTATCAGGATGAGCGCGTCCTTTAAATCAAGCGTCGAACTTGCGACCTTT
>JAKAKQ010000084.1 GCA_021813425.1 Nitrospirota bacterium | reverse complement strand
GAAAACACGGAAGGGTTTATCAGACTGGCTGTGCCGCTCAATGAGGTGCAGGATTCAGTGAATCTTCTCAGGATAAACATTATCCTCGTTGTGGTTATAGTCTTGCTGGCAACCGGGGTATTTTCATTATTGCAGACAGATCATTTAAGAAGGCTTCTCAGGCAGATAACGGATTTTTCGCGGTCATTATCCAGGGGAGAGATAGACAGGAGGCTCTTCCTGAAAAATGCAGGGGAATTCAGTGAGATTGCCGACAACCTTACCACGATGTCTGTAAAACTGCAGGGCATGATGGCGCAGAATGAGGAGGAAAGAAACCGCCTGAATGTTATCCTCAGGAGCGTGCCGGATGCACTCCTGATAATCGACACGAAAGGCAATATTATACTGACAAGCTCTTCAGCAAAGGGATTTTTTGGCGATATTCCCATAACAGGCATGCAGTTCGTAGAAGTTGTAAGAAACCATGAATTTTCTGACCTGGTAGACAATGTACGTAAAAGTCTTTCGCCGGGCATGGCTGCCTTCAGGATAGAGTCCCCCGAAGAAAAATACCTGAGCGTCAGGTTATCCCCGCTCTTTTATAAAGAACTCGAACTTTCAGGCTTCGTTGCCGTTTTTCATGATATTACACAAATTGAAAAGCTTGAACAGGTAAGAAAGGACTTTGTCGCCAATGTTTCACATGAAATAAAGACCCCGATCACTGCCATTAAAGGTTTTGCCGATACACTCCTTGAGGGCGCGCTCGATGACAAAGAAAATACCGTAAGATTTCTCCAGACAATAAAGTCCAACAGCGAACGAATAAACAGCCTTGTGGATGACCTTATGACTATCTCCAGGATAGAACTGGGCGTGATAAAGGTTGAAAAAACCATGATCGATATCGAAGATGTTTTCGAAAATGTTCTGGAGATATTCAAAGACAAGGCTGCCGCAAAAAATCTTTTTTTGAAAATATCGCAGGAACCGGAGTTAAAACAGATCGATGCCGACAGGAACAGGCTTCTGCAGATATTGACCAATCTCGTTGATAACGCTGTAAAGTTCACAGAAACCGGCGGTGTGACTATCGGCATAGATAAGTCAGACGGGAAAACTTTTCTCTTCGTTGAAGACACAGGCGTAGGGGTCCCGTCAAAATACGTCCCGAGACTGGGTGAAAGGTTCTTCAGGGTCGATCCTGCCAGATCACGGAAGATGGGGGGCACAGGGCTCGGCCTTGCGATCGTCAAGCACCTGGTAAAAGCCCATGGCTGGAAGATGATAATAGAAAGTGTCCCCGGCAAAGGCACGAAGGTAAGGGTTTTCTTGTCCCCATGAGCAGTAAAATGACATAATCTGATGACTTTGACCGCATTATTTTAAGATTGTGTTGCCCTGACCTGTTATATATAATACCAATCGGGCTGGCAATCCTTGCCTCCGAATTCATCCGGGCAAGGAGATTGCTGAAAGCAGTAAAAAACAAATTTCGAAAATCAAATGAAGGAGGTATTATCAATGAAGCCGAGTGAAAGAGAAGCAGAGTATATTGCAAGGATGGAGTTTGGGAAAAAGAAGAAAATCGAAGAGGAGAAACATAAGAAGCTTAAGGCGGAAGAAAAGAAAAAACTCAAGGAACTTCATTTTATGAGATGTCCCAAATGCGGCATGGAGCTGATAGAGATAGACTACAAGGAAATAAAAGTGGACAAGTGTTCTGAGTGCGAAGGGATCTGGCTTGATACAGGAGAGCTTGAGGCTGTAGCCAAGCTTGAAAAATCCGGATTAGATAAGCTCTTCAGTGTGTTCAAAAAATAATTAAGAGAATACAAAACACAAGATTCAGGAGCCGGGGGAATGTCTTCATTGCCCCGGCTCTTTTGAATCCGGGAACTCGATAAGGGAGATATATGCGCTGGCACCAAAAAACAGTGGAAGATGTTATTGAAGAACTGAACTCGTCTTTAAAGGGTATATCTTCAGAAGAGGCCCGGGAGCGGATCCTTGAATACGGCCCGAATGAATTAAAAGTGAAAGAGAAGAAGACGCCGTTCATGATGTTCCTCGACCAGTTCAGGGACTTCATGATCCTTGTCCTTATCGCCGCTGCCATTATCTCGGGGTTTATAGGCGAACTGTCGGATACCATTGCCATTATCGTGATAATTGTACTGAATGCAGTTGTAGGCTTTATACAGGAATACAGGGCAGAAAAGGCTATGGCGGCTCTTAAGAAAATGACCGCGCCGACTGCGACTGTCTTAAGGGATGGAGTCCCTGCAAACATCCCTGCATTACAACTCGTTCCCGGAGATGCCGTAATCCTTGAGGCAGGCAAAATAGTCCCTGCCGATATGAGGGTGATAGAGGCGGCTCAGTTGAAGTTGGAGGAAGCTGCCCTTACCGGGGAATCTGAAGCTGTTGAAAAAGACGTCAAAGCCCTGCATGATGAACTTTTGCCGACAGGCGACAGGAAGAATATGGCGTACAAGGGCACATTCGTGACCTATGGGCGCGGCAGGGGTATTGTTGTAGCAACGGGCATGGGTACAGAGATAGGCAAGATAGCCACCATGCTCCAGGAAGAGGAGGAAGTAAAGACACCGCTTCAGAAAAGGCTTGCAAGTTTTGGCCAAAAACTTGCTATTGCCGTCCTTGCTATCTGCGCCATTGTCTTTAGCATCGGTGTTATGCGGGGTGAGCAGCCGATGTTGATGCTCCTTACAGCCATTTCTCTTGCTGTTGCAGCGATTCCGGAAGCGTTGCCTGCAGTAATAACGATATCTCTTGCCTTGGGGGCAAAAAAGCTGGTAAAGCAGAACGCCTTAATCAGAAAACTTCCTGCCGTAGAGACACTCGGCTCGGTTACTTATATATGTTCTGATAAGACGGGCACATTGACCTTAAACAAAATGACTGTGGAAGAACTTTATGTGGACGGAAAAATTGTAGGGGCAGACCAATGTGTCTGCCCAAAAGAAGAGGGCGAACACGCAGGTTCGCCCCTACAGGTATTGTTTACCGCTCTGTCATTAAGCAATGATGCACAATCAGATGCATCGGGCAATGTGATCGGAGATCCGACTGAGGTTGCATTGTATAACATTGCAAAGAATTTCGGTTTTGACAAAAAGACCCTCGAAACGGATTTCCCGCGTGTTGCAGAGATGCCTTTCGATTCCGACAGAAAATGCATGACGACGTTTCATAAGGCAGGGGTTAGGGGGCAGGGGTTAGGGATTAGTGACAAACAAAATACCAACCCCCAATCCCCAATCCCTAATCCCCAGTTCATTTCCTTCACAAAAGGTGCAGTTGATGTTCTGATCGATAAGACAACCAATGTTTTAACCTCTGAAGGGATAAAGCCTATTGACCGAAACGATCTCATGCAGACAAACGAAAGGATGTCTGCTGACGGGTTGAGGGTTCTTGGTGTTGCCATAAGGAAATGGGATCAATTGCCTGATGATATATCGCCCGAGAATGTTGAGACAGGATTAACTATTTTGGGCCTTGTGGGCATGATGGACCCTCCGAGGGAAGAGGCAAAAGAGGCGGTGCTCTTATGCAAGACCGCCGGGATAAAACCGGTAATGATAACAGGCGACCATCCCCTTACAGCAAAAACCATAGCTGAGAGACTGGGGATACTGGAAGCCGGTTCCAGAGCTATAATCACCGGCAGAGAACTCGATAATTTGTCGCTTGAAGAATTTGAGGAAAGAGTCGAACAGATCAGGGTTTATGCAAGGGTTGCGCCCGAGCAAAAGTTAAAGATAGTCAAGGCACTTCAGGACAAAGGCCAATTCATAGCCATGACAGGAGACGGCGTAAACGATGCCCCTGCGTTGAAAAGGGCCGACATCGGTGTTGCAATGGGGATTACAGGGACGGATGTTTCAAAAGAAGCTGCCCATATGATACTCCTCGATGACAATTTTGCCACCATAGTAAAGGCGGTGCGGGAAGGGAGAAAGATATATGACAACATAAGGAAATTCATCAAGTATCTCCTTACAACGAATTCAGGAGAGATATGGACCCTCTTCCTTGCGCCGCTGGTCGGACTTCCGATACCTCTTCTGCCGATACATATCCTCTGGATAAATCTGGTGACAGACGGTCTCCCTGCCCTTGCCCTCTCTGTTGAACCTGCAGAGGGAGATGTCATGAAAAGGCCGCCGAGACATCCAAAAGAGAGCATATTTGCGCACGGGCTTGGCTCTCACGCGATATGGGTTGGCCTTTTAATGGCAGGGATCGTTCTTTTTGTTCAGGCATGGTCGATCAGGACAGAACATGCTCATTGGCAGACCATGGTGTTTACAGTTCTTTGTTTGACACAGCTTGGCCATGTCCTTGCCATAAGGTCGGAAAAGGAATCGTTGTTCAAGATAGGATTATTTTCAAACAGCTATCTCTTTGGCGCAGTTGTGCTGACCTTTGTCTTTCAGATGGCTACAGTCTATATACCATTTCTAAATCCCGTTTTTAAGACAGAACCTTTGACTCTGAATGAACTGATGTTTACCCTTGCGTTATCGTCTGTTGTATTCCTTGCGGTGGAGATCGAGAAGTTCATAAGGCGGCGGCAAGGCAAAAGGTAAATATATTTTCCCCTGTACAGTTTTCTATCTGCACACTGTTCACCTTCTGTGCAGACATAATGATATGTTAAACTAAGAAAAAAGATTTTTTACGGTTTGTAAAATTATCACTCGGAGAGCGTAATAATAAACATTTTATTGAGGTGAGTCCATGGAGAATGTATTGAAAATAATTGAGAGACTGGCATTAAAACATGACAAGATATCGCCTGATATTGTTAAGTCAAAGAATATAAAACTGGGCCTTAGAAACGAGAACGGCACCGGGGTTTTCGTAGGGATAACAAGCAAAGGACAGGTCATCGGCTATAAAAAAGAAATTCAGGGTGACGGTTCCGAGAAGAAGATAGACCTTGACGGCGAACTCTATTACTGCGGTTATAACGTTAAAGACCTTGTCAGGCACCACCAGAAGGAAGGAAGGTTCGGTTTTGAGGAGACGATATACCTCCTCCTGACAGGCGAGCTCCCGAACAAAAAACACCTTGACACCTTCACCAGCGAGCTTGCACAAAGAAGACGCCTGCCCGAAGAAGCAAAAAAGATAATCCTGAACAGGCCCCCTCACGATGATCAGATGGGTCCTCTTCACACTATAGTGTCTGCCATGCACCTGTTTGACAGGAACCCCGACTCAACCGACATAAATGATCTCTCGCGGCAATGCATTGACCTTATCGCAAAGTTCCCCACCATCGTTGCCTACAATTATCATGCCTCGGCAGGGCACAGGAAAGAGTTGCCCGAACTCCTGGATCCAAGAGATGACTACAGCCATGCAGAGAATTTTCTCTATATGCTTCACGGCAAAAAGCCGGACAAACTGACTGCACATTTGTTCGACATGATGCTGGTCCTTCATGCGGAACACGGCGGAGGCAACAACTCTACATTCACGGTCAGGACGGTTTCCTCCTCCGGGGCAAACAGCTACATGGCAATATGTTCAGGAATAGCTTCGCTTTCCGGACACCTGCATGGCGGCGCTAACGAAGCGGTCGAGAGCATGATGGAAAACATAAAGTCTCATGTGAAAGACTGGGATGACGATGATGAAGTTTCAAGCTACCTTGAAAAAATACTCGACAAAAAGGTCAATGACAGATCAGGAAAGATCTACGGCATAGGCCACGCCGTCTATACGAAATCAGACCCGAGGGCATTAATCCTCGAACATAAGGCAGAAGAGATTGCAAAAAAGTCCGGTATGAAGAAAGAGTTTAATCTTTACAGGAAAGTTGCCATGCTGGCGCCGGATATCGTCCTGAAGAAAAAAGGAAAGGTGGCAGCTGCAAACGTTGACTTTTATTCCGGGTTCGTATACCGGTCAATGGGCATACCCAAAGATCTCTTCACCCCCATATTTGCAATGTCAAGGGTGGCAGGCTGGACAGCCCACAGGATCGAAGAGATAATACAGGGAAAGCTTATAAGACCATCATATTACTCATCGTTGCCGGGACTAAGAAAAGACTACGTGCCTCTTTCATTCAGATAGGCAACCCGAGCTCTTGTCTTTCTTTGTTTTTTAAGATGCCGGAGTTTCTAAGATGCAATCTCTTTCCTATGAGAGCCTGTAACAGAAACTTAACATTCCCTTCATACCGCTGTAATATCAGCCTCGTATACTATTTACATACGGATTTATGAGTACAGGATCATGGCAGACAAAAAAATCCTTATAGTAGACGATGAGCAGGATATCATAGAACTGCTCTCCTATAACCTTACCAGAGATGGCTTTGAGGTCGCGACAGCAACGGACGGCGAGGAAGCCCTGAAAAAAATCAGGGCAAAGAGCTTCGATCTCGTCATCCTTGACCTCATGATGCCCGGCATACAGGGAATGGAACTCTGCCGGATTCTGAGGGATGACCCTAAAACAAAGGACCTTTCGATAATCGTGCTCACGGCAAAGACCGAAGAGGTGGACAGGATTCTTGGTCTTGAAATGGGCGCTGACGACTATATCACAAAGCCTTTCAGCCCGAGGGAATTGATCGCCAGGATAAAAGCGGTGCTGAGGCGCTCAACAAGGGCTTTGCCGAAAGGAAAATACATAACTGCAGGAGAACTCACGATAAATACCGAGACCTATTCCGTAGCAAAGAATAATGCTCCGCTGAATCTCAGTCCAACGGAATTCAGGCTCCTGCTCTATCTTGTTGAACGGAGGGGCAAGATATTCAACCGTGAACATCTCCTTAATGCCGTATGGAAAGACGAAGGATATGTTGAGCCAAGGACCGTAGATGTGCATATCAGCAGGATCAGAACGCAGATCGAAGAGGACCCTGCAAACCCGGTCTATCTCAAAACCAGGCGGGGGATAGGATATTATTTTGAAAACACGCTGCCGGATAAGGATTAGTGTTTCTACGCCTGAGGGATCAGCGCAAGGCCGGCATCCTGCATGAAACCACGATCAGATGAAGCATTTCTATGGGGAGTTGCGACTTCCGCCTTTCAGCTCGAGGGTTCCCCGCATGCGGACTGGTCGTCATGGGACACCATCCTTAGTGAAAGACCCGACGTAACAAACCATTACGAGCTTTACCGGGAAGATCTTGAACTTCTAAAAAATCTTGGGGTAAATGCGTACCGCTTCTCCCTTGAATGGAGCCGCATACAGCCTCATGAACATATCTGGGATGAAAAGGCCATGGAACATTATAAGGAGATTATTGCCATTCTCCGACGAGACGGCGTCGAACCGATGGTTACGCTTCATCATTTCACGCATCCGCTTTGGTTTATCAAGAAATATCCATGGCATGAAGACAAATCAGTTGATAAGTTCCTTGCTTATGTTGAACGCGCGGTATCTGCGATGGTCGACGTGAAGTATTGGATAACCTTCAACGAGCCCTATGTCCTTGTCCTTGCCGGTTACTTTGAAGGTTGTACTCCCCCGGCAATCAGGGACCCGACACTTGGAATCAGGGCCTTGGCCAATATTCTCAAGGCGCATGCAGGAGCATATGACATAATACATGAGGCCTGCCCCCATGCGATGGTGAGTGTGGCCCATAATATGGCTGCACTTGCGCCGTGGAAGAAATGGAACCCGTTCGACAAACTCCTTTCCCGGGTTGCGAAATATTTCTACAATCACTCACTGCTTGATGCCTTCCTGACCGGCTCGCTGAGAATCAAATTCCCCTTTAAAGAGGAACTGGAAATCCCCGTGCCCATCAAAGGCAAGCTCGACTTCTTCGGCGTAAACTACTATACGCGGATACACATGCGGTTCAATCCCCTGAAGCAAATGGGGGTAGAGATGAGGCACAGCGACATCGACGGCCACGGACTTACCGATATGGGATGGGAAATCCACCCGCGCGGACTCGAAAAGGTGCTGAGGTACGCATCGAGACTCAATGTGCCTCTCATAATAACCGAAAACGGCATCGCCACAAAGGACAGCCAGAAGAAAATCAGGTTTATGAAGAAGCACATCGATATGGTAGAGCATTGTATAGGGCAGGGAATGGACATCAGGGGATACTTCTACTGGTCGCTTATCGATAATTACGAATGGCTCCAGGGGCTCGACGCCCGCTTCGGACTGTACAGGGTCGACTTTGAAACCCTGAAACGCACACCTACAAATGCAGCGGCATACTATTCCTACCTTATAAGAAACAGAGATTTCTAAGCAGTCTTAGAACCTCCAATAATCTTAACGGTAATTTAATTGATCTTTAATATTGTTGAAACACTTCCCCCTGTATAATCATGTCCAGATGTTTAGACAACTTAAGGGAGAAGCAAAATGATCAGTAGAGAAGGCGGCATTGCATGTTATCAACAGCTTTCCGGGATACTGCATAAACAGATAGAAGAAGGGGAATTCAGACCCGGCAAGCAGTTGCCGACAGAAACCGAACTCAGCAGAAGATACAAATTAAACAGGCATACCATCCGGCAGGCTATTGGGAGGCTTCAAAGTGAAGGTCTTGTGTATACGATAAAAGGCAAAGGGACATTTGTTGCAAACAGCAAAATATCTTATAAAGTCTCCAGGAAAACACGATTTACCACATCCGTTCTTGACGTGGGTCTCAGTCCTGATGCAAGGCTCCTTGATTCTTATGAAATATCAGCAGGCAGTGAACTCTCCAGAAAACTCAATATTAAATCTTCGGACAAGGTTGTTGTCCTTGAAATATTGCGGTTTGTAAATAAGATACCTTTCTGTCATACAACATCTTTTCTCAGTTCAGACAGATTCCCCGATATTCAAGCACATATCAAAGGCAGCTTTTCCCTCTATGAACTTTTAAAGAAACATTATGGTATAGAGGCAATGAGGGCCTCTTCCTCCTTTGAGGTCTCCCTGCCGGAAAGCAGCGATATGGACATGCTTCAAATATCATCAAAGGTCCCTGTCCTTATTGTGAAAAGCACTTCAAAAAACTCTAAGGGAGATATCGTTGAATACTGCATTACCAGATTTAGAGGCGATCTTTGCAGCATCACAGTGAATTTCAATGGTGAAGGGAGGTGAAAAATGCAGAATATAGAAGTCAGAAGTCAGAGAAAATGGAAGGCTGTCGGGAATCACGGCGAGACTCAGCGGCAGCCCTTGATAGAAGGGAACTTCTATCGTTTTAACAATAACACAAAAAACGATTTCCACTCACTCAGGAGGAATGAAATGAAGAAAATATTGATAACAATATTGGGGATTCTGACCCTAATGACTGTTTTCGGCAGAGCAGAGGCAAAAGAGGATTGTCTGATAATGGGCCTTATCCCTGCTGAAGACCCGAGGGCAATGATAGAACAATATACACCTATGAAGAACTGGATGGAAAAGGAACTAAGGGTATGCATAAAGATATTTACAGCCACTGATTATACAGGCGTCATCGAGGCAATGAGGGCAAAGAAGGTTGATTTTGCGTGGTTCGGTCCGTTCTCCTATGTCCTTGCCCATGAAAGGGCCGGTGCAGAGGCATTCGCAGTCGGCATGGATGGGAAGGGAAATACCACATACCGCTCATATCTGGTTGCAACACCCGAAGCGGCACAGAAATTCGGCATATCAAATCCACCCGAAGGCGAGGCAGGGATGAAGGCGCTGGCAGAAAAACTGAATAATCACAAAAAAGAGTTTACCTTAACATTCACAGACACCGCCTCCACATCAGGCTATGCAGTGCCGAGATACTTTATGCATAAGGCAGGCATAGACCCTGACAAAATGTTTAAAAAGGTTGGATTCATCGGCACCCACGATGCAGCAGAACTTGTGGTAAAGAACAAGATAATTGATATTGCAGCAGACAATGATGTCTCCTACCCAAAGATGCTTGAAAAGGGCCAAATATCCTCACAGAGCAATGTGATTATATGGAAATCGCCTGAGCTTCCAGGCTCACCCTTGGCGTATAGAAGCGACCTTTCTGAAAACATCAAGGCCGGCCTGAAAAAGGCGATTACGAGTGTCCCTAAGGATGTGGTTACCGGATATGGAAAGATAACAGGCTATAAGCTGGTAACCGACAGGGATTATGGACTTATAAAAGATGTGAAGAAAGTTATAGACAGCCTGAAATAGTGGCTGGCGTACGCTGATTGATATTGCGGTGCGACAGGCCGGGCTTGCAGCCTGTCCTGCCACGCCGATGAAAAGGAGGACAGATATGGTAAGAATCGAAAACATAAGAAAGCGATTCAATGGTAGGGATGTTTTGGATGGAGCGAATATGTCGGTGAGAAAGGGTGAGGCGGTTGCCCTCATCGGGCCCAGCGGTTCAGGAAAGACCACATTGATAAGGGCAGTAAACGGTTTTGTTGTTCCCGATTCAGGAAAGGTTATTATCAGAGGCAAAGGGATCAATTACAGGAATAAAGAATCCCTGAGACATACAAGGAAAAAAATAGGAATGATATACCAGCTTTTCAATCTTGTGGAAAGGACCTCGGCGCTTGAAAATGTGATGGCAGGGGCGCTGGGCAGGCTCGATAATGGCGTTAATCTTATATCGTCCACAATCGGCCTTTTCAATAGAGAAGAAAGGGACAAGGCGATGGAACTGCTTAAGTTTGTCGGCATTGGAGACAAGGCATTTGAGAGGGTTGATCGCCTGAGCGGCGGTCAGAAGCAGAGGGTCGCCATTGCGAGGGCATTGATGCAGGACCCCGAACTCCTCCTTGCTGATGAGCCGATAGCAAATCTTGATCCAAAAACGAGCAGAAAGATACTGGAGCTCTTGCTGAGAATAAACATGGAAAAGGGGATAACCATGATATGTGTCCTTCACCATCTTGATGCGGTTAGGGACAACTTTAGCAGGGTTGTTGCTCTTAAAAATGGCAGCATCTGTTTTGACGGAGAGACATACACCCTTACCCATGATCGTATCCATGACATTTACGAATTTGAAGAGGATACCGAATGTTTGGTGGCGTAAGCGCCGCATATGTGAAAAGGGCAAAAGGATTTTTCTTATGGTCCCTTTTCATCATAATCATGATCCTTTCATTCAGGGTCTCAAGTCTAGATATAAAGACATTGGTCGAAGGCTTTTCTTACTCGGTATCCCTCATAAAGGAGATGTTTCCTCCCGATTTCTCCAGCTGGAAAAAGATCCTGCTTCTGAGCACTGAAACCATTGCCATAGGCTTTTGGGGAACAATCCTCGGGATGACCATCTCCTTCCCTTTAGGGTTCTTTTCTGCTAAAAACACATCGGGCAATGTGATTCTATACAACATCTCAAAGGGTCTCGTGAATTGTTTGAGGGCCATTCCGGACATCCTGTTTGCAATAGTCTTTGTCACATCCCTTGGAATGGGCTCCCTTGCAGGTGTTTTGGCTTTAGCCTTTTCCACCGTAGGGCTCTTGAGCAAATTTTATGCAGAGGCCATTGAGAGCATGGACAGAAAACCTGTGGAGGCAATAGAGGCCACAGGAAGTCATGGGTTAGGCGTCATCAGGCATGCCGTACTTCCGCAGGTATTGCCATTATTTATGGGCTATAACCTGTACCTGTTAGACCACAACATCAGGGCTGCCATGGTATTGGGGCTGGTAGGAGCAGGAGGTCTCGGGCTTGAACTCTTTACGCAGATGAGATCATTCAATTATCAGAAGGCAGCAGCAATTCTAATAATCATCTTTGCAATCATAACCGTTATTGACAGAGTATCGGCCCGGTTAAGAAAAGACATAATCAATGGAGCATTTCTGAGTAGAGAAAACAGATATAAAGACGGCCTGTTGCTGCTGGTTATATCAGTGATTGCCATGTTATCCCTATACTTCATACCTGTAAATTTTAAAGAGATGGCTTATGGGATACCGAGAATATGGGAGTTTCTGAAAGGCATGTTCCCGCCTGATTTCTCCGGCATAACCGTCTATGTAAATTTGATGCTGGAAACCGTTGGAATGGGAATAAGCAGCACATTCCTTGCCGTCTTGATATCCATTCCTATAGGTGTGCTCTCAGCGAGGAATGTAATACACGCTCCTGTTATCTATAACATAATGAAGGAGATCTCCAATTTTTTCAGGGCAATGCCTGAGCTCATGTTCGCCCTTATATTTGTTGCCGCAGTCGGCCTTGGTCCTTTTGCAGGGGTCCTGGCAATTGCAATCCACACGGCAGGCTTTCTTGGAAAGTTTTATGCAGAGGCAATTGAAAATATAGACCCGAAACCTGTTGAGGCGGTTGAGGCAACGGGCGCAAAGTTCATTCAGAGGATAAGGCATTCTGTCTTCCCCCAGGTTTTGTCGCTATTCAACAGTTATAACCTTTACATCCTCGACAGGAATATCAGAGCGTCAACAGTTATGGGCATAGTGGGCGCTGGCGGCATAGGCTTCGAACTGGTCATGAGCATGAAGCTCTTTGAGTATCAGAAGACCGCAACCCTGATACTCATAATCCTTCTAACTGTCGTGCTCGTTGATTGGCTCTCTTCATATCTGAGGCAAAAGGTGGTTTGAATGGCTGACAGTGAGGAGAAGAGAATGGATTTTCAATTAGTCATAACAAAAATGGATGACAGTTCTGTAAAAGAACTCATGCAATTGCTTTCGACGGAAAAAATAATTATCACAAAGTCTCCTGAGAAAGGGCTTTTGATGATGTCCGCAAGGGATTCCTTTGATACCGATTTTTATCTTGGTGAAATACTCGTTACGGAGGCTGCTGTTGAATCTCAAGGACTGAAAGGATATGCAATGGTGATGGGCGATGAACCCGGCAAGACGCTGGCGGCAGCCTCGGTGGATGCGATTTTGCAGGCAGACAACGGAGATTTAAAGCAGGCGGTGATGGATTTCATCGCCGTGCAGGCAAAGGAAACAACAGAGGCTGACGAAATGGAAAGAAGGCTTATTGCAAAGACAAGGGTAAGCTTTGAGACAATGGTGGAAGGATAAAAGACAGGCAATAGGCTATAGGCGATAGGTAATAGGAGATTGACAATGCAAATAAATAATGAAGCTTTCATCACTCAAAAGACCTTCAGGGTAATTCTTCAGGCAATGAGTCATCCGGGAAGAGTTTACACTTTAAGTCAAGAGTCGGGAGTCAAGAGTCGGGAGTCAGAATCAGAAGGCTTGATGTTGATACTCCGGACACTGCTTGACCATGAGGTGGGCTTTTGTGTAATTGGTAAAGAAAAGGAATATCTGGAAACCACTATTTCGGAACTCACCGGATGTCCTGTTAAAGACATATCAGATGCGGATTTTATTATTGTTTCTGATTGTGAAAGCAAAGGAGAAATCCTCAAGGCAAGGAGGGGAAGCCTTGAGTATCCAGATACAGGAGCGACAGTGATTTATGTAGTTGAATTTCTAAATGACATGGATAATGGAAAACCAGTTGCCCTGCTAAGGGGTTCTGGAATAAAGGATTACATTACCATAGCAGTTCGCGGACTTGGTAAGAATGAACTTTCTCACATCAAAGAAATCAATTCAGAATTCCCTCTGGGAATAGACTGTATTTTTATAGACAGTGCAAACAGGGTTATGTGTATTCCAAGATCAACAAGGATAAAGGTGAAATAATATGGGATATGTGGCTGTTAAAGGCGGTACAGAGGCAATAGAGAATGCAGGGAAACTCCTTACCTATGAGAGGATAAAAGGAAATTCAGAGCCATTAGGGGTTGAACAGATAAAGGAGCAATTGAACTTCCTTGTTGACAGGGTCATGGGAGAAGGCTCCCTTTATGCCCCTGATCTTGCTGCCCTTGCCATAAAGCAATCTGCGGGCGATACCTTTGAGGCGTCATTTATGCTCAGGGCATACAGAACAACACTGCCGAGGGTCGGTTATTCAATCCCCAAATCCACAAAAGAGATGCGGGTTATAAGGCGCATCTCTGCTGCATTCAAAGATATACCAGGAGGGCAGATACTCGGTCCTACATCTGATTATACTCTGAGGCTTCTTGATTTTGAACTCCTGAATGATTCAAAGGGAAAACGAGAAGAATGTATCAGAGAACTCTTCAAGGACATTGAACCTCCGGCCTTTAGCCTTCAGCCTTTTCCTGAGTCTTTTCCAAGGGTCATAGAGGTTTTAAGAAAAGAAGGGCTTTTGGCAGAAGCAGTCGGCGGTAAGCAGCCGGCAGTCAATAATCAAAATGGCATCTTTGACATGACGAGACAGTCCCTCACTTTCCCAGCATCGAGAAGCGCAGCAATGCAGACAATGGCAAGGGGAGAAACAGGGGGACTATTGCTTTTAGCATATTCCAACATGCGCGGCTACGGAGATATTCATCCGACAATCGGCGAGCTGAGGGTCGGTTATCTTCCTGTTAAGATTAAACATCCGCATACAAGCAAACCATATACCATTGGCGAGGTTAAGGTTACGGAGGCAGAGGTTATTGCAAAATTTACAGCTAAAAATAAAAAACCGAAATTTACACTGGGTTATGGTTTATGTTTCGGTCATAACGAGACAAAAGCAATCTCCATGGCAGTGCTTGACAGGGCAATGCAGGCGGAAGAACCGAAAATGGCCTCTGAAAATAAGGAGTTCGTCCTCTCCCACATCGACGGTATAGAGTCCATGGGCTTCTGTAACCATTACAAACTGCCCCATTATGTGACATTCCAATCCGATCTGGATAGATTGAAAAAGGCGCAGGAAGAAACAAGAGCAGAGAGTCTTGAGTCGGGAGTTAGAGATGAAGTTTAGAGAATGGCTTGATGCGCAAGAACACAGAAGACAGAAAACAGAAGCCGGACGGGAATATAACGGTTATAACTTTGCCTTTATAGACGAGGGAGCAAAAAAAGAAATCAGGAGAAAGATTTTGAAGGCCGTTGCAATCCCCGGCTATCAGGTCCCCTTCGGGTCAAGAGAGCTTCCCATCGCAAGGGGATGGGGAACCGGAGGAATCCAGATAACCCTTTCCGTCATAGGTCCGGATGATGTCTTGAAAGTAATTGATCAGGGCTGTGACGGCAGCGTTAATGCGGTAAACATCAAGAAGTTTGTCAGTGCCGTAACTGGTGTAAAGACTACCACAGATACTCTGGAAGCAGCGGTAATACAGACAAGGCACAGGATACCAGAGGAAAGGATGACGGAAGGGCAGATACTTGTGCTTCAGGTGCCCTATCCCGAAGCCTTAAGGACAGTGGAACCCTCCGAGCTGGAGACAAGAAGGATGCACGGAGAGGCCGACTACAGTCGCATGTGGCTCTACCTCTTTGAAGACATAGTTAAATTCAAAGAGATAAGCATAGGCGCGAGGTATCCTGTCATGGTCAACGGCAGATATATTATGGATCCGAGCCCTATACCCAGATGGGATATCCCGAAATTGAATATGGCGGAGGCCCTCTTTCTCTTCGGCGCGGGAAGGGAAAAGAGAATATACGCCATTCCTCCATATACAAAGGTTGAACCCCTTGAGTTTGATGATTTCAAATTCAGGGTTGAGGATTTCAAGGGCGCATCATGCATGAGATGCGGAAAAAAGGATACATTCCTTGATGAGATAATTGATGATGCCACAGGCAGTAGGACTTACCTGTGCTCGGATACGGGGCATTGCGACAAGGTTCTGGAGCAAAACGGAGACGGAGGGACTTGTGGACATTAAAATCCGCAAAGCAAAAGATAAAGACCTGTCCTCAATTCTCCAACTCTATGCCCATCTCGGCATGGATGACGGCAGTATATTAACGCTGAAACAGGCGCTGAAGATATTCGGCAGGATACAAACGTACCCTGATTACAATCTTTATATAGCCGTTGCAAAAGGAAAAGTCATCGGCACCTTCGCCCTTCTTGTTATGGACAATCTCGGACATACAGGTACTCGTTCAGGGGTGGTTGAGGAGGTGGTTGTACATCCTGATTATCGGCGGAGAGGGATAGGTGGACGGATGATGAAGTTTGCTGTGGATTACTGCAGAAAAAGGGATTGTTATAAGATGGCTTTATCAAGCAATGTCCAAAGGGAAGATGCTCATCGTTTCTATGAAGCGCTGGGCTTTAAAAAGCATGGTTACAGCTTTATCGTAGAATTTGCAGATTATCCGAATAAGCAGAAAAAAGGGGACTAACATGGCTATGGTGCCGATACTTGATGTTAAGGGTCTTACAAAAATATTCGGGGACGGATGTCATCTATGCTCTCAGTCAACAGGCCCTGAATACGAGACGAATGTGTGCAGACACTGCGGTTCTATAGTTGCATGCAGCGATGTGTCTTTTAAGCTTTATCCCGGAGAGATTCTCGGCATCGTCGGCGAAAGCGGCTCCGGTAAAAGCACTGTGGTCAAGCTCCTCCATTTTGACTGGGATGCGACATCGGGCGAGGTGTTCATACAAAGCACAAGTATGGACAAAAGCATAAACATTAACGGGAAGAACTTATTTGCCCGCAGTCCATATCAAAAAAGGCAGATAAGAAATCTATTCATGGGGATAGTTTATCAGAACCCGCATCTGGGCCTGAGAATGGATGTAAGCTCAGGCGGAAATATCGCGGAGCGATTGATAACGGCAAACTGGAGAAGCATTGCAATGATGCGAGGCAGGGCATCGGAGCTTCTTGAAAAGACAGAGATTCCAGTTGAGCGGATGGACGAGCCTCCGGCGAACTTCAGCGGAGGTATGCAACAGAGAGTTCAGATCGCAAAGGCATTATCCAATAACCCTCTGATACTCTTCCTCGATGAAGTAACCACAGGGCTTGATGTCTCTGTTCAGGCGAGGGTGCTGGATTTGATAAGAAACCTCCAGAGTGAGCTCAATCTTTCCATGATTATTGTATCCCATGACCTTGGAGTTATAAGGCTTTTAACGAAAAGGACAATTGTTATGAAATATGGAAGGATTGTGGAGGCGGGGCTTACGGACCAGATACTTGAGGACCCGCAGCATCCGTATACACAGCTACTCGTAAGTTCTCAGCTTTAGGAGGCGTCATGAGGATAGGAATAATTTCAGATGTGCACAGCAATTATGAGGCATTAAAGGCAGTGTTGCGAGAGTTGAGCAGAGAAGGCGTTGATAGGATAATCAACGCCGGTGATAATGTGGGATATTCGGCCTTCCCCAATGAGTGCATAGAGCTTTTTAAAGCGGAAGGGATAGAAGGAGTTATCGGGAATTACGACGAAGCGGTTGCCTTTTGCAGACCCATCTGCGGCTGCGGCTACAAAGACCCTGAAGTGGCACGCATAGGTCACCTTTCCCTTACATGGACGCAGGAGAATGCAAGCGACAAAACAAAGGAATACCTCGCCGGCCTGCCGAAACATCTGAAATTTGAATCTCCCCTTGGTAAGGTTTTCGCCTTACACGGGGGACTTGAAGGCTTAACGCAGTGGATTACAGAAAAGGATACGAATTTACTTAAAGATATAGCACAAAAAACAGGAGCAAGGCTTGTTATCATGGGCCATATCCATAAACCATTTGTAACGGAAATAGAGGGAACCACATTTGTTAATCCGGGCGCTGTCGGCAGACCCTTTGACGGCAACCCGAGGGCATCCTTCGCAATTGTGGAAATAGCGGACACTTTTAATGTCCGGCTTAAACGCATCGAATACGATGTGGAAAAAAATATCCATGCACTCATGAATGCGGGACTACCGCATGAGATTGGAATCATGCTTAGAAAGGGGAGGGATACGCACCTTGCTTAAGGCTGATAATTTATCAAAGGTATTTAACATTCACCTTATCGGGGATAAGGTAATCAAGGGGTGCAATGGCGTTTCGTTTATTGTGGACAGGGGCGAGTTCTTAGGCATTTCAGGGCCAAGCGGGGCGGGCAAAAGCACTATCCTGAAGTGCATCTATCGCACTTACCTGCCCACAGGCGGAGATATCCGGTATGACTCCGTGCTTTATGGACAGGTCAACCTTGCCACAATTGCTGACCACATGGTTATTAGTATAAGACATAAGGAAATTGGTTATATATCACAGTTCCTGAAGGTAATTCCGAGGGTGTCGGCTGTTGATATAGTCGCAGAACCCTTGCTGCTAAAAAACGGGGTATCGCCGGAGGAGGCAAAGACAAAGGCAGGAGAGCTTTTAGAAAGGCTCAATATCCCCCGAAAACTCTTTGACGCCTATCCTGCAACCTTCAGCGGCGGAGAGCAGCAGAGGGTAAATATTGCGAGAGCAATTATATGGAAGCCACGGCTCTTGCTTCTTGACGAGCCCACTGCTTCCCTCGATAGGGATTCCACTGCCATCGTTGTGGAATTGCTGAAGGAACTGAGAAACGAAGGGACTTCAATGGTAGGCATATTCCATGACAATGAACTCATGAAGTCAATTACAGATAGGGCATACAGAATGAATCCGGAGACTGAATATGCAGAATAGGAATTTTGTTATAGAAAATGCCACGGTGGTTTTGCCTTCAGAAATGGCTGAAAGGACATCAATTAAAATTGAGGGCGGCATTATTTCAAAAATCAGGAAAGGAAATATAAACTCCGGCGGTATGAGAATTAATGCTCAGGGCAGGTATATTCTGCCTGGTTTCATAGACCTGCACAGCGATGCCATAGAAAAGGAGATTGAGCCGAGACCCAACTGCCACTTTCCTGTAAACATCGCCCTTTTTGAACTGGACAAGAAGCTTGCGGCATGTGGAGTAACAACCATATTCCATGCCCTATCCTTTGCCGAGGGCGAAATAGGCGTGCGCTGTAACAGAACGGCCTCTGAGATAATAAAGGAGATAAACCGCCTCCTCCCAAAACTGAATGTAAGAACAAAGGTTCACGCACGGTTCGAGATAACAGATGATGGCGCCATGCCTTATCTTGAAGCATTGTTAAGGGATGGGCATATTCATCTTTTTTCATTGATGGATCATACCCCCGGGCAGGGGCAGTTCAAAGAGGTTGCATCATTCAAGAACTATTTCGGTACGGTCTACAAAAAGAGCGATGCAGAGCTCGTAAGAATCATAGACAGAAAACTGTCTGTAAAGGAGTCCGTGAAAGCGCATGTGGATCATGCTGTTGACCTGTGCAAAACCATGAACATTCCCATGGCATCCCATGATGATGACTCCGAAGAAAAAATCTGCTGGCTCAAGGAAAAGGGAATAAGAATATCCGAATTCCCTGTAAATATGGATGCGGTGAGGGCTGCAGGCAATAATGGAATTTATGTATGCCTCGGTTCCCCCAATGTCTTAAGGGGAAATTCACAGGCAAAAAACTTAAGCGCGAGGGATGCCATAGCGTCCGGTTATGGGGATATATTATGTTCCGATTATTCGCCCATGACCATTTTACATGCGGTATTTACTCTTCATAAGCATGACATTTTCCCACTGTATAAGGCTGTGAACATGGCAAGCCTTAATCCGGCAAGGGCAGTGGGGATTTCCGATAAGACAGGTTGCATAGAAGAAGGCAGAGAGGCCGACTTGATTATGGTGGACACAGGTGAGGAGATTCCACGAATTGTAAAGACCTTTGTAGCCGGCAGGGAGGTGTTTTCCGTATGTTGAAAACAGGCGTAAAGATTGATGAAGTTAGGATTGACGGAGATCTGAAAAAAATGAGATGCGATTTGGATCATTATAGAGCAATCGGAATGAAGGCGACCGAAATACCGGTTCATGGAGTTGACGCCATCAAATATGGAAGACTTGATAAAAGACAGGTAACCCGGATAAAAGAGATTCTCAAAGACTTCGATTTTCAATACAGCGTCCACTGTCCTAACCCGCTGAATCTTATGGACAGGGGAAATCCTGAACTGCACATATCTGTCTTTAAAGCTTCCCTGGAATTCGCTTCAGAGATAGATTCAAAAATAGTCGTCTATCATCCGGGGCGGTACGTGCCTGAAGAAGCTTTTCCTGTAAATGGCAAAGTCAACATTGCTGTTGACGAAAAAAGACGACTGCTCGATTTTGAGGTATCCACAATCCAGGACATCTCTTCAGAGTTCCCCGAAATTACCATCTGCATGGAGAATGCAAGACCCTATCTCTTTCACTCGCCGTACTGTTATGCAGAGCGAATAGATTTGCTGAAAGAACAACTATTGAGGATTAACAGGGATAATGTGAAAATAAACCTTGATTTCGGCCATCTCTACATGGCGTCCAAGTTCTATGGTTTTGACCCGGTGACGGCCGCAAATGATATAAAAGACCTAATTACCCATACACATATCCATGACAACTTCGGTAACGCAGTCTATTGCCACGAAAAACAGCAGACCCACCAGATACCCTTCGGCAAAGGAGATTCACACATGCCCGTCGGATGGGGAGAGATACCAATAGGAGAAATACTCTCCACTTTTATTGATACTTATCAAGGTATGCTTATGATGGAATTAAGAAGCAGATATTTTGCGTATATTGAGGAGTCAAAGAGAGTCCTCACAGAAATCTTCAATAAGACATACAATAAATGCCGGACAGCCGGATATGGCGCGAGGAAGCAGTGAACACTGCCTACGAATGGCTCCAGGGGCTCGACGCACGGTTCGGACTGTACAGAGTCGACTTTGAGACCCTGAAACGCATTCCCACAAACGCCGCGGCATATTATTCATACATTATTAAAAACAGAAGGTTTTGATCTCTCTTTTCCCGGCTCCCGGCCCTCTGAAGTCCGCCCTTCACATTTAACCGAAATGTAACGGTAGTTTCATCATGCTGAAATATCCAACCCCTATGATATATGCAGAAGGATGAAGAAATATCGAACAAAACAACGTCGAATCAAGTGGGGCCATGCTGCTGTGTGACTTCCATATTCACACAACGTATTCCGACGGCTCGGTGGAGCTGAGAAGGACAATTGATCTTTTCGGACAGGCAGGCTTTGATGTTATTGCAATAACAGACCACGTAGTTAACGGCGACAATTCGCTTGGCAAGCTTGCACACCGTTTCAGGTATTCCGTAACAGCCGCTAACTTCAACCTATATCTTTCCCACATAAAAGAAGAAGCAGAAAGGGCCTGGGACAAATACGGCATGCTTGTTATTCCCGGGGTTGAGATAACAAAGAACCATCTTACTATAGAAAACTCTGCCCACATGCTGATTATCGATGTTAAGGACTTTATCCCCGCCTGCCTGAGTTATGAAGAGATATTCCTCGAGGCGAAAAAGCAGAACGCCCTGACAATAGCCTGCCACCCGCATTATATGTCTGCAAAGAGTGATCGGGACACACTTTTTCTCTGGAACAACAGAGAAAAATATGCCCGTTACATTGATGCCTGGGAGATAGCAAACAGGGATGACGTTTTCAATGTTATAAGCTTGAAAAAGTATCCGTATATCGCCAATAGTGACTTCCACAAGCCGAGACATCTTTATTCGTGGAAAACGCTTCTGAATTGCGCAAAAGACATAGACGCCATAAAGCAGTGTATCAAACATAACAAGGGTGTTGCATTGACACTCTTCAGGAATTAGGAGGATAACATGATTTTACTCTGGATATTTGCAGGCATTACTCTCTTTGGAATAACCGGATATATGCTTCAGATGATTGCCGTGCGTTCATATATGGATACCCCCAACTCCGGGGAAGGCATGCGCTTTCCCCGGTCTTTTCCCCCTGTCTCCATCCTTAAGCCGCTTAAGGGTCTCGACGATGGCCTGTTCGACAACCTCGCAAGCTTCTGCAATCTTGACTACCCTCAATATCAACTCATCTTCGCGCTTCAGAACCAGAATGATCCGGCCTATAAGGTGGTACAGAAGATAAAGGAGAAATACCCTTCAAAAGACATAACTATTGTCATCGAACATTGTGATGAGGGGCTGAATCCCAAGGTCAACAATCTTATCCCGGCATATAAAAGGGCCAAACACGAGCTGATCTTGATCAGCGACAGTAATGTGCGGGTTGAAAAAGACTATCTGACGGATATTTCTCAGCACATGGATGACCCATCTGTTGGGCTCGTCAGCAATATGATCAAGGGGGTGAGCGGTCGGTCCCTTGGGGCCTTTATGGAAAACCTCCACCTGAATTCCTTTATCGTCGGCAGTGTCTGCTTCCTTGATAAATATCTTAAATTGCCTTGCGTAATCGGCAAATCGATGCTTATGAGAAAGAATGATCTTGAGGCCATCGGCGGGTTCAGAGGTGTAAAGGACTTTCTTGCTGAGGACTATATTATCGGAGAGCGGATTCACAAGCTAGGTAAAAGGGTCGTCCTCTCCAATCATCTCATCAATAATGTGAATGAATACTGGGGGGTAAAGAGATTTATTAACCGTCATACAAGATGGGGAAAGCTGAGATGGCAGATCGGCGGTGCAAAATATATATCTGAATTGGCCGGCAATGCCGTCTTCATCTCCTTAATGCCTATGGCGCTTACGCCGGCATCCAGGTTGTCTGTATTGTTGGCTGCGACAGCCGTCTCCGTGAAAATAGCCCACGATTACTACATCGGGAAAAAACTTCGCACTGATATGAATCCCTTGTTATATCTGTTATCCCCTGTCAAGGACCTTATCATCGGATTTGTATGGTTTGTACCGCTTCTGAGCAATACCGTTGCATGGAGAGGCAACAGATACATCATCGGCAAAGATTCTGTCTTATCGCCCATGCCTGAGACAGGCATGTGGGTATTCAAGCATAAAGTGTTCAGCGCAATAAGGGCAAAGCTCGCATGACGTGGGGTAAGCGGGCCAGATTTTTATAAACTTTAGTCGCTGCAAACAAAGGGGGAATTTATGATGTGTCCGGCATGTGGCAGAGAGATGTTAAACAAGGTAACACATTTTGACTGTCCTAACATTCTTTGTGATTATGAAGAAGAAATTGAAAGTGGCGGGGTAAAAGTCCCGGGGCTTTTCTCAAGGCCTGAAATTCCAATAATGACGCAGGCAAACAAATATCGAAGGAGGTGATCAATGACAGTATCGATACGTCAGATTGCAGTAGGTCATGGGCCGGCTGTTCATCAGTTGAGTTGTCCCTATGAATGCAAAGTTACCGACATATGCGCGGCATCACTGTCGTCTATGACCATCAGTTCCAGTGCGAGACAAAAATATTGTTCTAACGACAATTATGACAGCTGTCCCTTGTTTTTGGCCAAGAGTCTGAGGAAGGGGCAGTAGCCTGTCCGAACAGCGAATTGTTCTTCGGTTCGCAACATGACTGTAACACTATTTTAACAGTCTGTTTTCTATAATTGGTTATAAGGAGGTAATGAATATGGGAGCCATTGGATTTATTTTATGCCCGCATCTGAGGGGAAGTATGGAAGGGACGGTTTGCAAGATCACCAACAGCCTGATCAAAGACATGGAAGGCTTTACTGTCAAGCTCTGCATGAGTCAACGTCATGAGGCGTGTTCCGTGTATATGCAGTCCCTGCAGAACATGATTGAAAATGGATCTTACTCGCACAGCATTGCTGCTGATCTGAAGTGATAAACATAGATGGGAAGAAAGTCCTCTGTCCTGATCTTCCCCTGCTATGCAAAAAGGCTTCACTGGAACTTCCCTGATCCTTCAGCTCCTGAAGGCGCTCATGATGTAAAACTTCAGGGGGTGAGGGAAATCCGGGATCGAATAAAAGAAAATATCATCGACTGGCTGAAGGAAACAGACTAATGCTTCTGTTTGTCCTCGATAGGTTCAACAGCTGTCTTTAATATTATCGCTTTTCATTCCCTGTCTGACTCGCCAATTGCCGAAATAATTCACACCTTGAATTTACCGAAACCTTAATGATTGGTTCATTATCTTTTAACATTTGGTCGGTATCATAAAAGCATGAACAGTTGGCGGTGTCAACTTAATGAAGAAATTGGAGGATGCGGTATTGGAAAATATGGAATCAACAATCATTGATTTCTCGCCCGCAGTCGGAGGCCTCATCATGTCCGATGACTGTGTTCATCCGACTGTACCGGTTAGAAAAGTTGTTGAAAAATTCTTCGAATCCCCTCAGCTCGATGCTTTAGCTGTTGTGGAAGGCAGAGAGGCCGTCGGTCTTGTCACAAGGACCAAGCTGCTCTTTTCAGTATTCAGACGGTACGGCTTCGAGCTCTACGGCAAAAAGCCCATAATAGTCATTGCCGACCCAAACCCGCTGGCGGTTTCAGAGAACGAAAGACTGGATATGGTGATAGAAATGGCCCTGAGCAGGAACGTACAAGACATTTATGATGAAATAATTATCACAGACGCTAATGAAACGTATAAGGGGATACTTTCAGTACGACAGATGTTCATCCAACAAAGCAATCTCCTTGCCAATAGCATCGTGCAGCGGGAGATGGCGCATGAGAGGGCCAAGGAGCTGGAAAAGGTCAACCACGTAAAGTCGCAGTTTATCGCGAATGTCACCCATGAGCTGAGATCGCCTGTCAATGCGATTATAGGTCTTGCTGAGCTGATGAAGATATCCTGCGAAAAGGGTTACATCGACCAGTTGAGGGACAGGCTTAACCTTATAATGTCCGGTGCTACACATCTAAGGGCAATTATCACCAATATACTCGATTTGTCCAAGCTTGAGGCAGGAAAGATGGAGATTATCAATGAAGATTTCGACCTGATGAGAATAATCAGAGAAGTCGCTGAGACCACCAAGGTTCTTCTCGGCACTAAGCCTGTTGATGTTGTGATTGGCTCGAAATTTCGGGAGATTTCTGTCATGTCCGATCCTGTCAAGGTTAAACAGATCTTGACTAATCTTATGAGCAATGCCGCCAAATTCACGGAGCAGGGAAAAATTACGATTGCCATAGCAGCCTCGCCTGATGAATTGACTATCTGCGTAACAGACACAGGGATAGGCATCAAACGGGAAAATATGGAAAAGCTTTTTACTGCCTTTGGCCAGGTGGGAAACGTTGCAACCAAGCGGCACGAAGGCACCGGTCTCGGTCTGACAATCACAAGAAGCCTTCTGGATATGCTTGGAGGCCGTATCACATTGAAAAGCGAATTCGGCCATGGGACAACCTTTCAGGTTGCCCTACCGATGAAAAATAATGCGCTACCCTTAGAGGAGGACAATCATGAAAACAAGTGGTAAAAAGATTCTCGTCATAGACGACGACAAAAAACATCTGATTGCAGTGAAGGAAATACTGGAGATAGAGGGATATGATATATACACCCACTATCAGCCCTTCGGATCGACGCAATTGGCAAAAACACTTGATCCCGATCTTATCCTGCTCGACATCAATATGCCGGGACTTTCTGGCGACTCACTTTCAAAAGTTATCCGCTCTCATTCCAAAGCGCCTATTGTCTTTTACTCGTCGAACGACGAAGACAGTCTAAGACAAATGGTCCGATTACATAATGTCAGAGGGTATATATGCAAGGGGGACCTTTATAGCCTTCGGGAAAAAGTGGCCGATTATTTTTCGGGAAATTAGGCCGAGTGAGCTGCGATA
>JAKAKQ010000066.1 GCA_021813425.1 Nitrospirota bacterium | reverse complement strand
ATGAATTAATCTCAAGAGGTCCTTTTAGAAAACTTAGGTACTGGGAAAGCATTATTATAAAAATGATTTTGAAAAATTCTGAGGGCTGAAATGATATGGGTCCCATGCTGATCCACCTCTGGGCGCCCATACCTGTTCTTCCTGAAATCAAGACAATAACGAGGAGGATTAATCCTATTATGTAGACAGGGAGAGAGATCCTGCTGAGCCAGATATAATCAAAGCTTATGAAAGCGATCAGTCCGAGTAAACCGATAATAATCCATACTATCTGTTTTATAAAAAAGGTGGACTGGACAGTTTCTGCAGGCTGGCGCGTAGCGCTGTAAATAGTCAGGACGCTGATAATTGATATGGCAAGCACTGTGGAGAATGTGAGCCAGTCAAAATTCTGTATAAGTCTCCTGTCAATTTTGAACATTAAGCAGTTCCTTCTTTTTATTTTCAGGAAGCATATAGGCTTCGATCGCCTTTTTTGCTATCGGGGCTGCTGTGCTGCCGCCATGTCCTCCATGTTCAACAAATACAGAAAGGGCGATTTCGGCATTATCTACAGGCGCAAAGGCAACAAACCATGCATGGTCCCTGAATTTCTCCGAAAGATATTTTGTATCTTTTCTCATGCCTACCACCTGTGCTGTCCCGGTTTTGCCTCCTACGATTGTAATATTGGATTTTGCAGCCCAGCCGGTTCCCCCCGGCTCATTGACCACTCCTTTCAATCCATCTCTTACTATCTCAAACGTTTCTGGTCTAATATCAGCTCTCCGCATAAGAGATGGTTCCTGATTCTTAAGAATTGTGGGTCTGTATAGAGTTCCCCCATTCGATACTGCACTCATCATTAAAGCCATCTGTACCGGTGTTACAGATACATATCCCTGCCCTATCGAACTGACGAAAGTTTCACCAAGAAACCAGGGGGCTTTCTTTGTATCCATCTTCCATTGAGTGTTTGGTATCAGACCGTTTTTTTCATCTCCTATTGTAAGCCCTGTCTTTTCTCCCAACCCAAGCCTTGTAGCATATTCATATATCTTATCGATACCGAGCCTTTTTCCCGCCTCATAAAAAAATACATCACATGACTCGACTATTGCCCTGTGTATGGAGACTATATTATGGCCGGTTTTGCGCCAGCAGCCGAAATGCCATTTGCCATAATTTATCCCTCCTTTGCAATCAACTTTTGTTGTATCGTTAAGAACACCTTCTTCCAGCGCTGCTATGGCGGTTATTATTTTGAATGTAGAGCCCGGCGGATATTGGCTCTGTATTGCCCTGTTAAGTAAAGGCAGTTTTTTATCCTGCATAAGAAAATTCCATTCGTCAGGGCTTATACCCTTTGCAAATTTATTAGGATCAAATGAGGGAGAACTCAAAAGTCCGAGCACTTCTCCTGTTTCAGGTTTTAAGGCGACAAGAGCCCCTGTTTTGCCTTCAAATGCCTTTTCTGCTTCTTTTTGAAGCGCGATATCTATGCTTAAAGAGAGGTCTGTTCCTTTAACAGGCGGATTTTCCTGCAGCAGCCTTATTTCCCGACCGAGTGCATCCACCTCAATTACTCTCTGCCCGGCGATTCCTCTTAAGGACTTGTCAAACAGCTTTTCCACACCCCACTGGCCTATGAAGGCGTCAGGAGGGACATCCCTGAAATCAGGATTCTTGGATTGACTCGGGCTAAGCTTGCCTAAGTACCCTATCATATGAGCGCCTGTGCTGCCATAAATATATCCCCTGCTCACCTCGATCTCGATCATCAGGCCCGGGAAGTCTGAA
Organism: Nitrospirota bacterium; assembly: GCA_021813425.1. Taxonomy (GTDB): domain Bacteria; phylum Nitrospirota; class Thermodesulfovibrionia; order Thermodesulfovibrionales; family UBA6898; genus JAKAKQ01. The sequence goes on along the minus strand of JAKAKQ010000066.1, from coordinate 3,160 downwards.
CGTCTGGCTTCAATAAAACTGACCTCATCGAAAGACAGACCTTCTTTCAATCTTAAAGGTGTGAAAGGACTTTGTACTTTTTTGGTTATTTTTTTGACTAATTCCTCTTCAGGGAGATTAAGTATTCTTGAGAGAGACCGGATATTATTTTTATTGAATTCCTCCGGTATTATTGAAGCGCAGAAATAAGGGGTGTTTTTAACAAGCGGTATGCCGTTCCTGTCGAATATTATACCCCTCGGCGCCGGTACACCGATAATCCTCAGCCTGTTGGATTCAGAGACTTTCCTGAATTCACTACCGTGAAGTATCTGCAGTTGCCAGAGCCTGAGCAGGATTATTACAAAACCGATGATGATTATGTAACTGATAAATACAATTTTTTCTGAGTTTGTCTGTTCACTCTGCATGTTTAGGCCTAATGAATAACCCTGCTGGAGCGTTCAACAGGGCCTGCATCAAAGAAACAAATAAGGCAGTGGAAAATGTTGCAGGCATATTATCGAACAGGCTCCTCGATAAGAAGACGACAGATTTGTCGATCAATGTCAGCAGGGATATGAATATTATTCCTAAAAGAGGCGTCCATCTGAAGAAACCACCTGTGATAAAAACAGAAGAAGAAAAGCCTATAATCCCCTTTGAGAGCATATTCGGGCCCAGTATTGATAAAGATATACTGTCTTCAAGCGCCCCGATAACCGCACCCAATAACAGGCCTTTTGTTTCCCTGTACTTTATTCCGGCATAATAAGCCAGTAATGCGGTCAGGTCAGGAGAAATTCCAAGGACTGAGATCCTACCCTGCAGGAAAAAGGACAGAAATATGATTAAAGACCAGTACAGGTATTTCATCTGACTATTATTACTTCCTCGATCTTTTTGTCATCCTGAAAAGGGACAACCTCGATATACTGGAAGTGTCCGCCTGCGCCTTTGTTGTCCACCTTTGATACGTAACCTACCTGAATGCCCGGCGGGAATAATGAATCGAGCCCTGAGGTTATTACTATATCACCTGTTTTGATCTCTTCTTCGTAAGGTATGTACTTTAAAACACATTTACGGGTGCCTGTCCCGGATATTACCCCCTCTTTTCTGGTTTCCTGGACCCTGACAGTAACAGAGAAGTTTATATCTGAAATCAGGAGCAGCTGGGAGTATGAATCCGAGACGCTGATGACTTTTCCTGCGAGTCCCTTTGGGGTAATGGCGCTCATATCTTTTTCCACGCCGTCTTTAAGCCCTTTATCAATTATCAGGGTATTTGTCCAGTAGTCAACTCCCCTTGCTATGACTTTGGCTGATGTAATATAGCTGCTGCTGCTTTCACGAAGCCTTAAGAGTTCTTTCAAACGCTTGTTTTCGATGAGGGCTTCCTGATATTTTTCTCTTTCCATCAATAGATCATCTATACGTTTCTGCAGTTTGATATTGTCTTCTTCATTTAAGGCCATTCTTTCAAAAGGCCTTGTTACGGAGTCTGACAGTGATTTTGTTGCCTTATGGGTATTGTTAAGGAGGTTGTGCAGAAGATTATTAATAGGTAAATGCCCTTTCCTGCTCTGGAATGTCATTAAAACAAAGGATATTATTACCAAAAGGACAAAGAGAAGAATATTTTTTTTGGGCATTATGAAATTTTGGTTTATAAAGCTATTCTTCTGAGCATCTCTAATTCATCGAGCATTTTACCAACCCCCATGACAACTGCTGTCAGAGGGTTCTCTGCAACAATAACAGGGAGGCCTGTTTCCTGCTTTATAAGCAGATCAAGCCCTCGAAGGAGAGCTCCTCCACCTGCCAGGACAATGCCTCTGTCCACTATATCTGCTGCAAGCTCCGGCGGAGTGTTTTCAAGAGCAACCTTAAGGGTTTCCAGTATAATATTTATCGGTTCAGACAGGGCTTCACGAATTTCGTCTTCGTTTATTGTTATTGTCTTGGGTATTCCTGATATCAAGTCTCTTCCCTTAATATCCATAACACGCTTTTCAGAAGTTCCTGAGCCGAAGGCAGAACCTATATCTATTTTTATCTGCTCGGATGTCATATCACCGATCATCAGATTGTACCGCCTTTTTATATAGGCCATTATGGCCTCATCCATCTTATCCCCGCCGACCCTTACAGCCTTGCTGTATACAACACCGTCAAGTGAAATCACTGCAACATCTGTGGTGCCGCCTCCGATATCCACGATCATGTTCCCTGATGGCTCGCCGACGGGCAGACCGACTCCTATTGCAGCAGCCATAGGCTCTTCGATCAGATAGACTTCCCTTGCACCTGATGCCTCAGCTGCGTCTTTAACAGCCCTTTGTTCTACCTGTGTTATCCCGGATGGGACCCCGACAATTACCCTCGGTGATACAAAGCTTCTCCTGTTATGGACTTTTTTGATGAAGTGTTTAAGCATCTCTCCTGTTGCATCAAAATCTGCAATAACCCCGTCTTTCATCGGCCGTATCGCCATTATATTTGAAGGTGTTTTGCCGAGCATCCTTTTTGCCTCTGAACCCACGGCAACCGTCTTTTTGTTGTCTTTCCTTATTACAACGACAGAGGGCTCGTCACATACAATCCCTTTCCCTTTAACATAAACAAGGGTGTTTGCAGTGCCGAGGTCGATGGCAAGATCGTTTGAGAATAATCCAAGTATATTATGAAAAAACATCATTCCTCCCTAAGTGACTTATCAAGCTTCCAATACAGTCGTTTTAGCAATTTCATCTCCAAGTCGCATGCCGTCTTTGCTTCCAAGAATAAGGATAAACTCAAGAGCGCATGCAATTACGATAAATATCCACCCGATCCATGGGATAATCCGGAGGGCATATCCGGCTGCAAGTGTGCTGTTCCTTAATATGGAATCCTTAAAACTGCAGGGATTATTTGTCTCCATGGAAACGGTCCTTAATTTCAACAACTTCTTACCGATACTTCTGCCGTCAAAAAGCCCATCACCTAAAAGAAGATAGGCCAGACCTGCAAAATAACCTGCCCTTGGTATTATTTCTATAACTGCAGCGATCAGAATCAAGTCGATTATTTTTGCCGCAGTCCTAAGAAGAAGACCAGCCCTTCTTTGTTCCTCAGACATCTAAAATATTAACAAAAGCCTTTAATATTTTTCAATAATAACATTTTTTCCCAAATC
>JAKAKQ010000086.1 GCA_021813425.1 Nitrospirota bacterium | reverse complement strand
GCTTCAATGGCGTCTTTCTGTTTTCCGAGTGCTTCGATCTTTGTTTTGTATTCTTCTGAGGACATCTTTCCGGGGCCTGACATCTGGAGCCTTGCAAGTTCACGGCGACTTGATGTCAGATCATCGAATCTCTTCTTTATCTCAGGGTTGTTGGAGGTATATAGGGCATCCATATACCTGCCCTGCGCCTCTATCACTGCGCCCTTCCATCTGAGCCAGGCATTTAAGGTGTCTGCTAAAGCATCCCTGTCATTTGTCATGCTCATTGCTGTGTGGTTGATGAAGGCATACAGACTCCCCTCATTCTGTTTCATGTATTTAATCTTCTCTTTTTCAGAGAGAAGGAGAAAGACATTCTCCCGTTTTATGTCCTCTATGGAAATTCCTCTGGTGAAGAGCCAGTGGCTTTCAGTGTGCTTATCTGTCACTGCATAAAGCCCTGCAAGGCTGTTTAGGCTTATTGCCACATCAGGATGATCTTTTCCCAATGCCTTCTCCATTATCTCCAATGACCTCTTCATTAAAGACTCTGCCTCAGTATATCGCTCTGTTGAATAATAAAGACATGCAAGGTTGTTTAGACTTGCTCCTACATCAGGATGTTCCTTTCCCAAAGCCTTCTCCTTTATCTCCAATAACCTCTTGTATAATGGCTCTGCCTCGGTATATCGTCCTGTTAAATCATAAAGCATCGCAAGGTTGTTTAGACTTGCTCCTACATCAGGATGTTCCTTTCCCAAAGCCTTCTCCTTTATCTCAATGGAACGTTTGATCAGTGGTTCTGCCTCTGCATACCTGCCGGTTTTTACATACAGCGTTGCAAGGCTGTTTAGGCTTATTGCCACATCAGGATGATCTTCTCCCAATGCCTTCTCCTTTATCTCCAATGACCTCTTGTATAATGGCTCTGCTTCTGCATATCGTCCCGTGTATCTATAAAGCAAGGCAATGTTGTTTAGGCTTATTGCCACATCTGGATGATCTTTTCCCAATGCCTTCTCCATTATCTCCAATGACCTCTTCATTAAAGACTCTGCCTCGGTATATCTTCCTGTTAAGTCATAAAGCATTGCAAGATTGTTTAGACTTGCTCCTACATCAGGATGTTCCTTTCCCAAAGCCTTCTCCCTTATCTCTAATGACCTCTTGTATAATGGTTCTGCTTCTGCATATCGTCCCGTTAAATCATGAAGCGATGCCAGGTTGTATAAGCTTGTTGCCACATTTGGATGTTCCTTTCCCAATGCCTTCTCCATTATCTCAAGGACTTTCTTTGCTATAGATATCGCTTCCTCATATTTTCCGGATTTGTATAGTTCGATAACTTTATTGTTGAGGGCATTTGCCTCTTCAATGAGTGCCGTATTATCCTCAGCAAAGGCTGCCTGAGAAAATATGAAAACTGAAAGAATGATAAATAAGAAGATTTTTTTCATAATTATCCTCCGGAATATTGAATGCATAAATTCAATCATCATAACTCCCCTCATTCGCCTATTATCTTTTCTCATCGTCCCGAAGGTTTTCGGAATTGAGTGCGGGAAAAGAGTACATAAACCTGTGTTTTTTTAAACTTTCAAGATATATCATAAATTCATCAATAACAAATATTCCTAATAATAGCATCGTATATCGTATATTGATACCCCAAAAAGTACGGCAAAAACAGATTTTAACCGTTTCTTTTGTTAATTGAAATCCATTAGTCTCATGGAATATTGAGGACTTAAATGTGATGCCCGTAGAATCACAATCTCACATAAGTCAACAGAAACGATGATCCTGAAAATTCTGCGGAGTACAACCGGAATCTTTAGAAACTGGACAATGAATTGTCCCGCATGTACTCACTGAAAAATCTGACCATACTTATCTCAAAATAACTCCATTATTCATACAGGAGATTGTCTTTTCTTCTCCGCTTCAGGTTTTCGGGGCGGACAAAAACAGCCGAGACTCAAATTTATTACAGTAGTTCACACTCTGTCTCGAAATATTGTATCTTAAATGAACGGAGAACTTGTATGGACGACATTAATCAAACTGAACTGCCTTATTCTGTTCCATCTGACGAGCAAATGATCTGGAGATACATCGACCGGAAGAAGTTCGAGCTTCTCATAAAAAACAAGTCTCTTTTCTTTGCACGGGCGTCGCAGTTCGATGACGCATTCGAAGGGAGCTATCCCCGAAGCCAGCCCGAGATGGAAAGAATACTGTCATTTCTTCCGGATGATGTCGTCAGGAATGCAGTCCAGATAAATAGCTACGGATTAGAGGGTCTTGCTAAATGGCTGCGCTATTGGGTATTCGCCAGCTGCTGGCATATGAATGAATACGAATCCCTGGCCATGTGGAAACTTTATCTGAAGAAACATAAAGGGATTGTGTGCATACAGTCGACTTTCAAGCGCCTCCGCGACAGCCTTCCGGCGCATGTTCCGCATCCTGTCTTTGGAAAAAGGGAATTCCACATAGGAAAAATAAAATATATAAGTTATGCCGAGGATACAATCAGTACAAAGAATATTTTGAGTCCTTTTTTCTGCAAACGGAAAGAATATTTCCACGAGCGGGAACTGCGAGCTGTATTTCTTGACTTTCCGATGAATAAAAACGGTTTCCCCGACAGGGAAGTAGTACCGAACGATAAGGGCAGGTACACTGAGTGTAATTTAGAAACGCTGATCGAAAAGGTCGTAGTATTTCCGTCTGCTCCGAACCAATTCATAGAACGCATTGAAAAGATAATGTCCAGATACGCTCTTCAGAAGCCTGTCATACCTTCATCCCTGGACGACCGCCCGACGTTTTAACGGGTGCGAATTGTAGTCTCTCGGCCAGGGACTATGTGATCGCAGATTTTGATCTATCTGAAACTTTCAAATGGGATCTTTCATTTTTGTGACAACCATTTTAGCGAGGACTTTCAGGTGTATTAAAATCCCGGCTGACGCGGTACGAATACCAACTTTAGGGAGTAATCGAGAGAAGAAATCATAAGTGGGACAGGCTACTTTAACTGCCCTTTGAACCGGTTTGATATGCTTTGAATCTCATCGCGAATTTTTTTCATATTCTTACTGAGAGCCGGAAGGTCCTTCCGAACAACTTTCCAGACTCTGTCCATGCGCACTCCAAAATATTCGTGACAAATCACATCTCGCATACCCGCTATCTGCTTCCAGGGAATTGCAATATATTTCTTTTTGAGTGTTGCCGGGATATTCTTCACGGCCTCTCCCATGATCTCGATCCTGCGGATAAACGCATCCTGCATTTGGCTATCCTTGAGGAATTCTTTTTTTTGTTGCCGATTTCGTGTACTGTTGGATAAGAGCTATGCTTTCAAGAATGTCATCGATGAGAAGCAACGGATCACGTTTCATAGGAGGGGGATTTCTTCCTGACGAATCTTTCCTCGCAACCCCGGCTTTACCGCGTCGTATTCAAGAAGATCGACCTTTCTTTTAAGGACCTTTTCGAGTTCCTGCTTGATCCCGACAAAGTCGAGAAGGCTGATATCAGTATCTATCTCAACAAGAATGTCGACATCGCTTCCCTTATGCGTCTCCCCGCGTACAAGTGAACCGAAAAGCCCGGCCTTCTTTATACCGTGCCTCCTGAGCACAGGAACAACAAGTGATTTCACAGCCTCAATGGATATCATCGTATGATCTTCCCGTAATTAATTATCATTATAGCATTTCTCCGGATTAAGAAAATAAAATTTCAGAAAAGATGTCACTGGCAAAGGAAAATGGTACAGGCTGCTTGGCTCTGTAGTATAATCTCTGATATGTGGAACATAAGGATGAGGGCGTCAAAAAAACTCAGAACTCAAAATTTAAAACTTAAATCTGAAAACCCGAAACTCGAAACTCGAAACCCGAAATATTCTGAGATCCATATCTCCGGCGCTGAGGGGATATATGAGGATAATGAAGTATCAGAGATTGTCGGAGACTACACAGTCCGCGCGCTTAATCATCCCAGAGGCAGGCCTGATAAGATTATAATCACAGTCGAGGAAGTAACACAAAGATCAAAGATGATTGACGCACTGCCTGTCTGCACATTGAAATGCAGTTCGCCATCTGATGCAAAAGAATTTATTGAAAGATTGTTATCTGTATCCGGGATATCGGGTGTTGCTATAAAAACCGCCTTTAAGGTATTAAGTCTTAAACAGGCGATGCGGGGCGCTTCGCTTGTATGTGCAGGATCAGGCAGGAGGGTCGAGCCTGACAGGGAAAGGGGGATAAGGGCATCCAGATTCGGCATCAGCGGGGAAGCAGACAAAAGTCTTTCTCTCCGGCTTTCCAGAAATGGCATTAACAACATAACTGTAAAAGAGGCGGTTATCCTTGCATCAAAGGTAGCCTCATGCAAACAGATACTGGCTGAGGTCTGCATCTCTGACGACCCCGATTATACAACAGGCTATATATCATCAATAAAATACGGATATGTCAGGATCCCGGATATAAAAATAAAAGGGGACAGAAAAGGGGGCAGGGTATTTTTTATAAAGGAAGATGCGGATATTAACTCAGCCATAAACTTCCTTGAGAGAACACCTGTAATAATAAACCGTGCCAAGGCATGCTCCGGCACATGTCCGGTATATGAGATCATTAATCGTTATCATAAGTAATCCCGCTGCAAGAAGATCGTCGCTTAAGAAGATCAGACTCGCATCCTCATTTCTTATCGAAAAAGGATTTGATGCGGAAATAATCTTCACTGAAGAAAGCGGCCACGCCACGCATCTCGCAAAAGAAGCTGTATCAAGAAATCCTCATTTAATAATTGCTGCCGGAGGAGACGGCACGATCAATGAAGTGATAAACGGCATCGCGTTCACTGACACCCCGCTGGCGATACTGCCGCAGGGCACTACAAATGTCCTGGCTAAAGAACTGGGGATACCTGAAAATGTCCGTGGCGCGCTGGAGATAGCTATCTCAAGGACACCGAGGATGGTCTCACTCGGAAAAATTGAGTTCACCCGTCACTCATCACTTTTTACCCGTTACTTCTGCCTGATGGCGGGGATAGGATTTGACGGCAAGGCAGTCTATGACATGCATAAGCCGATCAAAAAAATTTCCGGCGAAACTGCATATATCCTGAGTGGAATAAAAAACCTTATCAGTTATTATCCGAACGAACTCTTTTTTACTATAGACGGCAGGGAATATTCAGGCTATGCCGCTATCATCGGCAAATCAAGCAGATACGGGGGTAATTTCAGGGCAACACCTGACGCGAGGCTTTCCGAACCCTCGCTTTACACATGCATTTTTAGAGGGAAGAAACGAACAGATCTGCTCAGATATGTCTTCGGGATAATAAGAGGCACTCATCTGAAGGAGAAAGACATCATATATCTGAAATCATCAAATATAGAGATCCTCGGTTCTGCCCATATACAGATAGACGGAGATTATCTCGGAGAAACCCCTGCAAAGATATCAGTCGAAAAAGATGCCCTCAGGCTTGTTTATTAACCCAGATCATTCATAAACTATGATAATAACGAAAGGACATAGTATCCTCGCTCATTCTCGCTTCGCTCCGAGGAATCCCGAAAGCTTTCGGGATAAAACCGCTCAAATACTATGTCCTGTCCTTATCCGGGAAAATTTATGAATAATATTTGCTAATTCATGTTTCCAATGATCCCACCGCCTATTACTTTGTCTCCATCATAGAATACAGCGCTCTGCCCGGGTGCAGGCGCCCACTGAGGCTCATCGAATACAACCCTGACTTTGTGATTCATAATTTCTACAGATGCCGGCTTGTCCTGCATCATTGAACGCACTTTAACTGTTGCCTTAAATAAATTCGATTCGGGATTGATTATCCAGTTCAGGTCATCAACAAAAATCTCCCCTATCTTCGCATCTTTCTGGGAGCCCACATAAATAGTATTATTCAGGATATCAATCTTTATTACATAATAAGGTTCGGGAGAAGATATGCCAAGCCCCTTCCTCTGTCCTATTGTATAGCAGTAGACGCCTCTGTGGGTCCCGAGCACCTTGCCTTGTTTATCGATTACAGGCCCGGGCTTTCCTGCTATCGGAGAGAGTTTCTCTATAAACTTGAAGTAGTTCTTATCTTCTATAAAACATATCTCCTGACTCTCTGGTCTTTCTGCGGCGTCAAGTCTTAATTTACGGGCAATTCCTCTTACATCTTCTTTTTTGTATTCACCAAGCGGCAGCAGCAATCTATTTAGTTCAGTCTGCTTCAAAACATAAAGGACATACGACTGATCTTTCTTTGGATCGATCCCTTTTTTTAGAAAAATCTTTTCCCTCCCATGCTGATAGCTGACAGCTGACAGCTGACGGCTTCTTTCTACTATCGCGTAATGACCGGTTGCTATATATTCGGCGCCCCTTTTCTCAGCTTCTTTAAGAAGAAAAGGGAACTTTATATATTTGTTACACAAGATGCACGGATTAGGTGTAAAACCTTTTGTATACGCTTCGACAAAAGGCTCTATCACTTTTTCGATAAATTCATCCCTTACATCAACTGCAGAGTGTTTTATACCCATGACTTCAGCAGTCCTTGACGCCCCGTTTACTGCATCGAGGGAGCAGCAGGTTGTGAAATTGTCTCTGTTTCTGGCCTCCCACAGAATAAAACTGAGGCCTTCAACCTCCATCCCGGCCTGTTTAAGAAGGTGCGCTGTTACGCTTGAATCAACACCCCCGCTCATCCCGACTATAACTTTAGGCATAATTTAATATAACAAAAGCAGCATATTGATTTGTGATTATACTATGATATTTTATAGCCGATCAGATAATGTGATGAGTCAGATATTCAAACTGGCAAAATAAGCAACCCGCTACATATAATATAACTGAAGGGAAATTGAAGAATAATTTTTATTTTTACTGTTATCTGTTATGCAAGAGATTAAAATTGTTACTCACAATAAGGATATTGCAGGCCAGGCATCAAGACAACTGAAAATGGTAAACGGCATTGTAAGTGAGATATAAGATCCCCTGGACTTATCAAAAAAGAAATAAAGGAGGTTCATTATGAACTCAGGTGAAATTCATGTTGTAACAGGAGCCTTTGGATTTTCAGGCAAATATATAGCCAGACGCTTGCTCGATGCAGGCTGTCAGGTACGCACCATAACCAACTCTCCGGATCGCGCCAATCCATTTGAAGGCAAAGTGAAGGCATATCCATTCAATTTCGATAATCCCGAAAAACTCCTCGAATCGTTAAGCGGGGCTTCAGTCATCTATAATAACTATTGGGTCAGGTTTAACCACCCTGACTTTACATATGCCAAAGCAGTCGATAATTCACTGAAGTTATTCGATGCCGCAAAGAAAGCAGGGATCAAGCGGATAGTTCAGGTCAGCATAACAAATCCATCTGAAAATTCCCGGCTTGAATATTTTAGCGGCAAGGCAAAAATAGAACGTGCGCTAATCGAATCAGGCTTATCATATGCGATACTCCGGCCTGCTGTCTTATTCGGAAAAGAGGATGTCCTTATAAATAATATTGCATGGTTTTTACGAAGATTCCCTGTATTCGGGGTATTCGGAGACGGCAATTATCGTCTGCAGCCGATTTATGTTGACGATATGGCAAAATTAGCAGTTGAACAGGGTCAGAAAACAGAAAACTGCATCATCGATGCTATAGGTCCGGAAACATTCAAATATCGTCAGTTAGTTGAAGAAATAGCAAATGCAATAGGAGTGCCCAGGCCGGTTATTCTTATTCCACGGGCCATGGGTTACCTTATTGGTTCTTTTATCGGCAAAATATTCGGAGATGTAACGATTACATATGATGAGATTGAAGGTTTGATGGATGACCTGCTCTATACGAATTCACCTCCAACAGGAGAAACCAGGCTGACGGATTGGATTAAGGGAAATGCCTCCACTCTCGGCATTCATTATGCAAACGAACTGGCGAGAAGGAAAAACAGGACAGAGTCGTATGAGAAGTTATAAAAAATACTACAACTTTTAGATTAAATATAGGGTTATCCTTCTATCGGCACTTCCGTTTTTATATGAAACTCCCTGAGCTGTTTGGTCTCTACTATCGATGGAGCGCCTGACATCATACAGAACGCCTTCTGAATTTTTGGCAGGCGGTATCATCTCTTAATATACTTGTACAATCAGAATATTTATACAAATTTATTGACAAACAATGATTTTTTGTACATTATTAATGGCCGAATCATCAGGCTATTTATTAATTATAAGTTTAGATAGAGAATTCATTTATGGAAAATAATAAGCAAAAAGATATGGGTGATATACCGGACAACCATCCATTAATAGCCTCTTTGAAGAATATCGCCAATGATATCAGGTTATTCATTGAATTATCATTGCAGGAAACCGATGATGCCTGGGAAAAATGGGTGCCGCTTGTTACAAAGAATTTAGAGGTAAGATGCTGGGAGAAGAAAAAATGCACAAACAAGGATTGTCCCGCTTATTTAAATACTTATGGGCGTTGCTGGCTGATAGCAGGGACAATGTGTGAAAAGAAAGTACAGGGAGAATTTGCGTTGAAATATAAAAGCTGTGCAGAGTGCGAAATCTACCAGGAGGCAGTTTATGAGAATCCTGTATCTGAAGTATACGAACATCTGATAACCCTTGTCCACAGCTTAAAATCGACACAGGATAAGCTCAAAGCAATGGCAACCAGGGATATATTGACCGGATTGTATAACAGAAATTACTTCAATGAAACAATTGCAAGAGAAATTGAAAAGGCAAAACGCTATGGAGAAAGACTATCGATAATCATGGTGGACATCGATAATTTCAAGCAGATAAATGATAATTACGGCCATTTACATGGCGACGGGATATTAAGAGAATGCGCTGAGATATTAAGAAAGGCGGTCAGGACATCCGATCTTTTATGCAGATTCGGTGGAGATGAATTTTTAATAGTAGCACCGGAAACAGATTGTAACGTGGATGAGTCCCTGATAGCACGTATTAATGAGCATGTTTCATCCTGGAATAAGGAATGCTCCAGTCATGACTATAAACTGTCTCTCAGTATCGGATGCTCTGCCTGGGAAGAGAATAAATATTTGCTGGATGTTATAAATGAGGCAGATAAAATGATGTACGAGAACAAGCGGAATAAGCTTAATAAAGCTCAATAACCTAATCTGATCCTTGCTCCCTCACTATTACATCCGTTTTGATATGAAGTTCCCTGAGCTGTTTGGGCTCGACTATCGATGGAGCGCCTGACATCATACAGAATGCTTTCTGGGTTTTCGGGAATGCGATTACATCACGTATGGATGTTGCCCCCACCATCAGCATCACAAGTCTGTCAAGGCCGAGTGCAATGCCTCCATGCGGCGGGGCGCCGAATTGAAGCGCATCGAGCAGGAACCCGAACTTTACCCTCGCATCTTCTTCGGTGATGTTCAGGATCTCGAACATCCTTTTTTGCACGGTTTGATTGTGGATACGGATGCTCCCGCCTCCGATCTCATATCCGTTCAGAACAATATCATAGGCCTTTGCCCTTATATCAGTGAACAGTGAACGGTGAGCGGTGAACAGTTCAGGATCGGACAGATTTAATGAAAGCATCTTTTCTATATCATCATCCATCGGTGATGTAAACGGATGGTGCATCGCCTGGAACCTCCCTTCCTCTTCATCCCATTCAAGGAGAGGGAAATCCGTTATCCATGCGAATTTATATCCGGGCTGGATCAGGTTAAGCCTTTTGCCGAGTTCAAGCCTCATACGGCTTAACACATCATAGGTTATCTTTGGTTTGTCGGCGATAAAGAGCATCAGATCGCCGTCTTCTGCCTTAAGCCTCTCGGCCATGCCTTTTAAAATATCTTCCGGGAAGAACTTTGCTATTGGAGATTCAAAACCGTTCTTCACCTTTATCCATGCAAGACCCTTTGCACCAAAGGACTGCGCCTCTGCTGTGAGTGTGTCGATCTCTTTTCTGGAAAGATTTGCCATGCCTTTACCATTGATCGCCTTTACCATGCCGCCTGTCTGAAGCGCGTCAAGGAACACCTTGAAAGTCCCTCTTTCTGCAAGGTCTGCCATATCTTTAAGTTCAAGCTCAAATCTTAAATCAGGCTTGTCATTTCCAAACCTGTCCATCGATTCCTGAAAACCCAGTCTCTGAAAAGGCGTTTCAATATCTATGTTCAGCACAGACTTGAAGAGGTTTTTCATCATGCCTTCTATGAGCTCGAGGATATTTTCCCTGTCAACAAACGACATCTCAATATCTATCTGTGTAAATTCAGGCTGGCGGTCTGCCCTTAAGTCTTCGTCCCGGAAACACTTTACTATCTGGAAATACTTCTCAAGCCCTGCAACCATTAATATCTGTTTGAAAAGCTGTGGTGATTGAGGCAGCGCATAAAAATGTCCCGGATTCATCCTGCTCGGGACAAGATAATCTCTTGCCCCTTCAGGTGTGGATTTTGTAAGCATTGGCGTCTCTATTTCAAGGAAGCCTTTTTCATTAAGATAGTCTCTTACTACCTTTGAAATACGGTGGCGCATGATTAAATTGCCCTGCATCTCAGGCCTTCTCAGGTCGAGGTACCTGTGCTTCAGCCTGAGCGCCTCACCAGCATCAGCTGCCTCTTCCATGTTATACGGCAAGGGAGATGCTTCGTTCAGCACATCAAGTTTCCGGACATACATCTCGACCAGGCCTGTTGGGATATTTGGATTTTCCGTACCTTCAGGTCTCTTTCTTATCTCACCTGAAACAGCTATCACATACTCGGCTCTGAGGTCATGAGCACTCTCATGTGAATTGCCTGCGATATCAGGACTGAAAACTATCTGACATATGCCGCTTCTGTCCCTCAGATCAACAAATATAAGTCCTCCATGGTCCCTTCTCCTGAAGACCCATCCGGCGATGGTCATAACAGAACCTATATCGGTCTCTCTGACCTCACCACATCCCTTATCACGAATCATGCAGCCTCCCATATATCCAATTCCTTGATTATCTTCTTCATCTCTTCTGATGAAATGCGCCTGTAAGTCCCGGGGGCCAGCTCCCCCATATCGAGACCGTTAATCTTCATCCTGATCAATCTGATGACCGGATGCCCGACTCTTTCGAGCATCCTCCTTATCTGCCTTTTTTTGCCTTCATATATCGTCATCTCGATCCATGAATTATTCTCTGTTTTTCTCAAACGCTTCACCCTGGCAGGCGATGTCATGGTCCTGTCAAGCCTTATTCCATTCCTCAGTTTATCCAGATCCTGATCCTCAAGCACCCCTTTAACCTTTACGATATATGTTTTCGGTATTTTCTTTGAAGGGTGAAGGATAGCATGTGCGAACTCCCCGTCATTTGTGAGCAGCAGCATGCCCTCTGAATCATAATCCAGCCTCCCGACAGGGAAAACCCTCTGTTTTATGCCTCTCAGAAAATCGTTTACAGTCGGCCTTCCTGCCGGGTCGCCCATAGAGGTTAAAACACCTCTCGGTTTATTGAAAATAAAATAGACCTTTTTTTCGAGTTGTGTAAGCAGTTTCCCGTCGACCTTTATATGGTCATTAAAGGGATCTGCCTTCATCCCTATTGTTGCCAGCCTGCCATTTACCGTTACACGGCCTTCGGTTATTAACTCTTCTGCTTTTCTGCGGGAAGCCACTCCCATTTCAGCTATTATCTTCTGAAGACGCTGTTCCATAGGTATAAATGATAACATAAAAGCATATTTAGACACATATAATACGGCCCTTTTCGCTTCGGGCAGCGAATCTTTTTTCTATAAATAGAAACAATATTTGTTATAATGATGTTTAAATAACTGTTAATTTAAAAGGGGCTTCAATTATATTACTGACTATAGGCATGAAGGAAAAGAACCACCTGAAAAGGAGAATGGAATATGGCATCAATCCTGATAATTGACGATTCGTCTTATATGCGCGGGAAAATAAGCGGTATTTTGAAAATAGACGGCCACGAGATAATAGAGGCAGACAACGGGCTTAAGGGCCTCCAGATGACATCTGCTCATGCACCTGACTGCATATTACTGGATATCATAATGCCAGGCATGGATGGCCTGAAATTCATCAAATCCCAACGTGACCAGGGATCTAAAACCCCTATGATCGTCGTTACGGCCGATATTCAGGAAAGCACCATCAAGCAATGTCTGGACCTCGGGGCCTTTGCTGTCATTAATAAACCGCCAAAGGAAGACGAATTGCGCAATACGATTAAAAAGGCTCTGAGTTCAAAGACAGAGGCCGGCAAATGAAACCCACACCCTTTCAAGTAGATGCCCTTAGAGAGCTGATCAATATCGGCGTTGGAAAGGCGGCAAGCGTACTGAGTGAGATGGTGAACTATCACATAAGTCTGCAGGTCCCTTTTATTAAAATACTATCACCTGCAACCTTAAAAGATGAAATGGAAGAACTCGGCAGATATCAGGTCGCTGCTGTACGGCTCGGCTTTAAAGGACCCTTTTCCGGGGCAGCTGCACTGGTTTTCCCTCCTGACAGCGCTTCGAAGCTCGTTGCTGTCCTGACCGGCGAAGAGCCGGGCACTATTGATCTTGATTCAGTCAGGGTTGGAACTCTCAGCGAAGTCGGCAATATTGTCATTAACGGAGTGATGGGTTCGATCGCCAATGTGCTGAAACAGTCTATAAACTATTCACTACCCAATTACACTGAAGACAGTATAGATAATCTGTTAATATCAGAAAGTCCGGATCCCAACTCAACGGTCCTGCTGGCACGTACACGTTTCACTATTGAGCAACTCCACATCGAAGGAGACATTATACTTATTTTTGAGGTCGGTTCATTCGATGTCCTGCTCTCTGCCATTAACTCAGATACCGGGGTGTAACATTGAACGAAATCGATATGGCTGAGAAAGAATTCGGCGTGCTCGATTATATCCCGGCCGGCATATGCATATTACGCAAGGACCTTACCGTTGTTTTCTGGAACAGTTGTCTCGAGGACTGGACAGGCATCCATAGAGAAAAGATACTCGGTACGAACATCGCTTCACATTTCCCTCATCTGAATGATCCCAGATACTTAAGCCGCCTCCAGAATATTTTCGAAGGGGGACCGCCTACGATATTTTCCTCGCAACTCCATAAATACATAATCCCTTCGCCTATGCAGAAGGAGAATTTTCGCATCCAGCATACAACGGTAACCTCAATTCGCGCTGCGGATGGTTCAGGATTTTATGCGCTTTTTGCCATTCAGGATGTTACTGATCTTACTCATCGCATACAGGGTTACAGGACAATGCGTGATCAGGCTTTTGAAGAGATTAAGGAACGCAAGCGCATAGAGGCGGAGTTGATTAAAGCACGCGAGGAACTTGAACTGAGGGTCAGGGAGCGGACTGCTGATCTGGTTGCGGTCAATAAAGAGCTCGAACAGGAAATTATCGAGCGCAGGAAGGCTGAGGAAGAACTTAAAAAACTTATCTCCACACTTAATACACTTGTCGATCATATGCCCGAAGGGGTTGTATTGCTTAATGCTGAAAATCGTGTCATCCTTGTAAACTCTATTGGAGAAAGATATCTCAGGACGATAGCAGACGTGGGCATTGGCGACATATTATCAGATATATCAGGGCATCCGCTGACGAATTTTGTTGTCTCTGAATCCAACAGAACATGGGGCGAGATGGAGATCGATGGTCAGCCAAAATCCATCTATGAATTAGCCGGAAGGGCTATCGGGCAGAGCAATAACATAAGCGGGATGGTCCTTGTTTTAAAGGATGTTACTGAAGAACGCATACTTGAGGAGCGTATTCATTCGCAGGAACGTCTGGTTTCAGTAGGGCAGTTGGCTGCCGGTATCGCCCATGATTTTAACAATATTCTGACCGGCATAATAGGTTTCGCGGACCTGCTTATTTCAGACAGCACACTGGAAAATGAAGAAAGATCAATGGTGGATGCAATCATGGAAAATGGACTCAGAGGTGCACAATTGATACGCCAGATACTCGATTTCAGCAGAAAATCCATAAGTGAAATGAAGACCATGGACCTGAAGGCCTTTCTTAACGAGTTCTCGACATTTATAAAGAGGACAATACCTGAGAATATTCATATATCAGTCGCCTGCGACCCCGGCGAATATTCCGTACTCGCAGACCCGGCAAAGATTCAGCAGGTGCTTGCAAATCTGGCTTTAAATGCCCGTGATGCAATGCCCGAGGGTGGAGAGTTGAAATTCACCCTCTCACATCTGACCCTGACACATAATGACAGACCTCCGGTCCCTGACATGCCTGAAGGCAACTGGATAGTCGTGTATGTCTCGGATACCGGGACCGGGATAACTTCTGAGATCATCCCTTATGTGTTCGAACCGTTCTTTACTACAAAAGACGTCGGCAAAGGAACCGGTCTTGGTCTTTCACAGGTATACGGGATAATTAAACAACATGAGGGCTATATATTATTGGATACAGAAGTCGGTAAAGGCAGTAAATTTATAATATACCTGCCTGAGGCCGGGTCAAAAACAGAGAGGATATCTGCAGATGAGGCGACCGTCTTCCCCTTTGGTCAGGATGAAACCATATTGGTAGTAGAAGACAATGAGGCTGTACGCAATCTTGTCGAAAGGAGACTCAGTAAATTAAATTACAGGGTGCTTACCGCAACAAACGGAAACGAAGCGCTGAAATTATTTGAGGATAATTATGACAAGATAAAGCTTGTAATTACTGATCTCGTTATGCCCGGTATGGGTGGCATAGAACTGAGCAGGATGCTCAGGGCCAAAAACCCTTCTTTGAAAATTATAGCGCTGAGCGGCTATCCTCTCGGCTCGGAAAAGGAGGATTTTCTCTCAGATGGGATTGTGGAATGCATACAAAAACCCTTTCAGGGACAGATTCTTGCCAATGCGGTATGCAGGGCATTGAATAAAAATATAGAATGAGTTGAATAGATCAAGGAGGCGTAATGAAAATTCAGCACGCCTCCCTTGAATCCTGAATAGACCTGACCGGTCTCAGCAACCCCTGGGGCTTCAGCCGCCGCTATAAAAAAGACTGCTGATCTCTGAAAAACTCATCGGCCCTGTCAATTTCAGCTTTTTTTCTCCGCACTTAGGACATGTTTCCTTCTGTATTTCAGCATCACTATCTATCATGGTTGCAAAAAGGCTTCCGCATTTCTGGCATTCGCACCTGTTGTACGACATTGTATTGGCCTCCATAATTATTCTCTCACCTCCGTCCGGGTACTATTGTTTCATTGTTTCTTAATTATATCACAATAAGGTAAAAATGTCATTATCTTTCACTCCACAATCATTATTAAGGGTCTCATAATTAAATGGACATTGATTATAAAATCTCCCCCCGCCCCTCTTTGTCAAAGAGTCCCGAATGCTTTCGGGATTTGGCAAAGGGAGGTTAGGAGGGATTTCTCGATAACAATGCATTTATTATTATGAGAACATTAATAAGAAAACTTTCTACCCTTTGATACGGTCTGTTACAATTATCAGCAGAAAATATTATAATAACTTCATAAAATACTATCCGGCTCCGTTGGAGGGTTTTATGGAAAATATCATAAGCGTTTTTGATAAAGTTCTTACAAAGTGCAAGGAAATAAATGCATCTGATGTCCACCTCTGTGTTGGTTCTTCCTGGAAATACAGGATTCATGGACTCATCACTTCAATCCCGTCTCTTCCGCCTCTGAAGGTGTCTGAATGTGAGGACATTGTAAAACATATTGTTCTTAGAACAAAAACGGTCGCAGATGAGGAAATTGACAAGACTGTACGGACAATAAAAGACCTTGATTGTTCTTACTCTATTCCCGGCATCTCCCGTTTCAGGGTTAACATCTGCAGGCAGAGGGGATCTTTCTCGGTAGTCCTGAGGGTGATCCCTTTTGAAACTCCAACAATTGAAGTGCTTGGCCTGCCTGATGTCATCAAGGATATAGCTATGGAGGAACGCGGTCTAATCCTTGTCACCGGCATAACCGGCAGCGGTAAATCTTCAACCCTGGCCGCTATGATCAACCTTATCAACCAGGCCAAACAATGCAAGATTGTAACTATCGAAGACCCGATCGAGTTTCTTCACAAAGAGATTAAAGCCTCTATCGTCCAGCGTGAAGTTGGACCGGACACCGACAGTTTCGCAAAGGCGCTTCGCGCTGCCCTGCGTCAGGATCCGGATATAATACTCGTAGGAGAGATGCGGGACCAGGATACAATCGACACAGCTTTAAAGGCTGCTGAGACCGGCCATTTGGTCTTATCCACACTTCACACTGTGGATGCCCCGAAGACCATACAGAGAATCATCAGTGTATTTGATCTTAATGAGCAAAAGACCGTACGCATAAGATTGGCTGAAGCGCTTAGAGCTGTAATCTCTCAACGGCTTCTTCGCAGGCACGATATTCCAAACAGCCGCGTTGCCGTGCTCGAAATCATGCGTAACACGCTCACCATAAAAGACTGCATCGAAGACCCTGAGAAGGGCGAAAATATCAGGGATTTCATCGCCTCCGGCACCGACCAATACGGCATGCAGACTTTTGATCAGCATCTGATGGAATTATACAGCAAGGGAATAATCGATCTGGAAACGGCAAAGTCAGCTGCAACCAGCGCAGCAGACTTTCAAAGGAATGTACAGTTTTCCGGATAATCTGAACCCGGACAGAATTTCCTTCTTCTATACTATTAATCTAATATGAAAAAGATGGAGTTCCATATCACAGATGAAAATGCCGGCAAACGGATCGACATCCAGACGGCACAGATATCCGGACTCACCCGTTCACAGATCCAGAACTTCATCGTTAAAAGACTTCTCACAGTTAACACCCTGACCACAAAACAAAATTACAGGACAAAACCCGGGGATATAATAACTATAAAGATACCCGAAGAAGAACAAAGGCTTGTCCCTGAAAACATGCCTATTGAAATCATTTATATTGATGATTTTGTTGCGGTAGTGAACAAGCCTCCTGACATGGTCGTTTATCCGGCTGCCGGACATAGTAAAGGGACTCTTTTAAACGCCCTCGCTTTTCGCAGCAGGAAACTTGCATCTATTGGAGGGCCCTTGAGGCCCGGAGTTGTGCACAGACTCGATAAAGACACCTCAGGGGTAATGGTTGTCGCACTCGATGACAGTGCATACTACAATCTTGTTGAACAGTTCAGGAAAAGGACTATAAAAAGAAAATATAAGGCAATCATATACGGAAGTCTGAAGAATGACAGCGGAGAAATATCCCTGAGTATCGGGAGGTCAGAATCAGACAGGAAAAAAATGTCTACAAAAGTGAAAAAAGGCAAGGAGGCTGTCACGGCATGGAAAATTGTGGAACGTTTACACGGAGCCACATTGATAGAGGCGAAACTCGGCACAGGCAGGACACACCAGATAAGGGTACACTTTGCATCTGTCGGGCATCCTGTCCTTGGAGACAAAACTTACGGCAGGAAAACATTTATGGACTTAAATGGCAAAAAGATTGTTTTCAACAGGCAGATGTTACATGCTGAACTGCTCGGTTTTGTTCATCCTGCAACAAATGAATATATGGAATTTACCAGCCCCCTGCCGCAGGACATGGAAGAAAAGATTATGGAATTAAGAGATATTTAATTATAACGATAATTTTATCTCTTCTTATTAATCTTCTTAATTATAGCCGGCAACTGATTTTTGAATTCAGGATGCACTCTTCCGATAAAAAGTTTCAACCCTTTTACCTCAATTTTTAAATCCTCAATTTCTTTCAATGCAGCACTTATCTCATCCAGCTTATCTGTTAATGTCGCCAGTTCCTTATTAACAAGATTAAACTTCTCTTGCAATATCCTGTCTTCTTTCATTTTCTTCTCCTCGCCTTTTCTTAGCCTTCATTATTCATGAAATTCCCTGACAACAGAAAGGACATAGTATTTGAGCGGTTTTATTTGGCCGATATTCAAACAGTATGTATTTTGATAAATGAAGAGGGCAAATATTCCGAAAGCTTTCGGGATCGAAGACCGAGAATGAGCGAGAATACTATGTCCTTTCTCTATTATCATAATTTATGTTATCTATGTTAGCTGAATATAACCGCCTCTTCCCCGGACACCCTTGATGTAGGTTTCGGTATCCTCGCTGGGAAACCTGCCGGCACAATCGCAACAGGTCTGAGATTGCCCGGGAGGTTCAGAATCCTTGACACCTCTTCTTCGCGGAATGCGCCTACCCAGCAGGTCCCGAGTCCGTTCTCATAAGCAACGAGCATCATTGCCATAATACTCACCGAAACATCCTGTATTGAATAAAGCTCTATGCCGCGCTGTCCGTAATGATGACCGATCTTCGAATCTGCACAGCCTACAATAACAACAGGGGCCTCTGTTATAAATTCCTGGCCCAATGCAGCAGAAGCGATCTGTTTCTTGAGTTTTTCATCTTTTACAAAATAGAATTTTCTGGACTGCAAATTCCCTGCGCTGGGCGCCCATATCAGCGCATCAATTAATTTATGGACAATGTCCTCAGGGATATCCTTTTTTAAAAAACTGCGGATACTCCTTCTTTCCTTTACTGCCTTTGAAACATCCATGTCTCACCCCCTTGATATATAAATATCATGAAGTAGATGAAATGACAAGATATATAAAGTAGCCTGTTGTCCCCTTTTCTCTCTCCTCAGTGCCCACAGGAGAAACACAATTCTTCATGAACAACCTCAGGAGGAAAATCCTTTTCCTTTTGGAGAAAAACAGCCTCCGGGCAGGATTGAACACAGGTATAACACCTTTTACATAAAGCTGGGTTTACAAAATCTTGGACATCCTCTTCCTACTGTTAAATGTGTTTTTCCCTTAATGCAGCGTAGGCTACGCGCTGTTCTTTTCTATATCTTTGCTCATTTTGAAAAACTCAAAAATCTTATCTCTAATTTTGAAAACAGGCGATTTCTGTTCTATTTTATATCCGAGTCTCTCATATAGTCTGATCGCTTTCTCATTATAAATTTCTACATCTAATGTTATTTTTTTACTACCAGTTTTCCTTGCTTCTTCCTCAATTGCTCCAAAAAGCTTTGTTCCAAAGCCAAGTCCCCTGTACTTAGGATATACTGCTATATTATTAAGATAGCACCCACTTTCTGTAATTTGTCCCACAATATGCAGTGATTTAAGCAGATAAGTGAGTTGAGCAAAAATACTCCACTTTAAATACTTAAAAATTAACAGGCTGGTACGCAGGTTTTCTCTTTTCTTTTGCTCATAATTATATATCAAAGCTATCCCTGCTATTTCGCCATTCACTTGGCAATTTCAAACGTCATCTTTTCTATCTCAATGTCAGGCTCTCGTCAGCATATTTGACAATAGGCGAGAGGAAGAATTCTATTATTCTTCTCTTCCCTGTTTTAACTTCAACCGATGCAGTCATGCCGGGGAAAACAGGGACATTTCTGCCGCCGACATTGATGAATAGTCTCTCCAACTCAACCTTTATTTTATACGCGGTTCCGAGCTTTTCATCCTCGAAGGCGTCAGGGCTTATGGATACGATCTTTCCCTTGATGGTCCCGTATTTCTGAAATGGAAAGGTGTCAAGCTTTACCTCCGCATCCTGACCGGTTTTCAAGAATCCTATGTCCTTGTTTAAGGCCATTGCTTCAATCACAAGAGGCGTTCCTTCAGGGACCACGCTGACAACCGGCTGGGCAGGGGTCACAACGCCTCCTATTGTATATGATGCCAGGCCGTGAACAGTTCCGTTAACAGGAGAGCAGAGTCTTTCAAGCTCAAATCTCCTTTTGGCTTTAATCGCCTCGCCCTCGATTTCAGCGATGTTTTTTTCCTTCTCAACTATATCGCTGAGTATCGCCTTCTCTCGTTCCTTCTTCAGTCCTTCGAGATTCTTTTTTGCCTCATTGAGGCTGTCCATCGCCTGACTTACAGTCTTTTTCTGGGCTTCAAATTCATTCAATACTGAATGGAATTCCTTCTGTTTCTCAAGCAATTCCGCTTTTGCGATAAAGTCTTTCTCGTAAAGCTTCCTGTTTGCCGCCTCCTGCTCTATCAGTATCGCGGATGTCTTTTCAAGTTTATTTAGAATTGCCTGCGACGCCTGCAAGGCATTCTCTTTTTGCGCAATAATAAGCTTCATCGCTTCCTCTTTTGCCTTGTATTCGGATTCCCTTGCCTCTTTAAGCTTATTCTGGAAGCCGTTTATGCCTCTTTGCTTATCCTTATTGCCTATTGCCCGATGCTTTTCGCCTGGTGTCTCGCCGTTCAATTCCGCTATCAGCCTCTCTTTTTCCGTTGTATAAATTGACAGGGCTTTTGAAGTGCTTTCCACATCTGCATGCTTGATTGTGGGGTCAAGCTCTATGAGCAATTGCCCCTCCTGCACTATCTGGCCCTCCTGCACATGGATAGCCCTTATCACCCCAGTTTCCATCGGCTGGATAACCTTTATCCTTCCGTCAGGTATTACCCTGCCGCGCGCAACTGCAACCTCATCTATCTTTCCGACATACGCCCATATGAAAGCGACAATGACGAGTAGGAATATAACCCATATTAAAGCCCTTCTGGCCGGAGAGGTCGGCGTTTCCTCAATCTCCAGCGCAGGCGGAAGAAATTCGTACTCAAGATTGTCGTTTGCAAAATGATTTCTGAGCCGCTTAAGCATTCCCTTCACCCATCGCCTGCTGGCTGTAAAGATAATGATAAAGCCCCTGTCTACCCATCAACTCCTCATGATTTCCTGATTCAATCAACTCGCCCCTATCTACCACAAGAATCTTATTCGCGTGTCTTAATGTTGAGAGCCTGTGGGCTATGATAATTACAGTCCTCCCCTGACACATCTTTTGCATGTTGCCCTGAATTATTCTCTCGGATTCGTAATCAAGGGCGGACGTCGCCTCGTCGAATATCAAAAGCCTCGGATTAGTAAGAAGCGCCCTTGCTATCGCGATCCTCTGCCTCTGGCCTCCGGACAACGATGTGCCCCTTTCTCCAACCATGGTGTCATAGCCTTCCTGCAGCTCAAGGATGAAATCATGAGCCCCTGCCAGTTGCGCAACCCTGACCACATCAGCCATATTCGCAGAAGGATAATGTATCGCTACATTGTCTCGCACGCTGCCGTTGAAAAGGAAATTTTCCTGAAGCACAACGCCTATTTGCCTCCTGAGCCAGGCAGGGTCGGCAAGCGATATGTCGATCCCGTCTATGAGAATCCTGCCCGCCTCAGGAATGTAAAGTCTCTGCATAAGCTTTGCGATAGTGCTTTTACCCGAGCCGCTTCTGCCGACAATGCCTATGGTCATGCCCGGCTCTATATTGAATGAGATGTTCCTCAGTATCTCGGAGCCGTCAACCCTGTATCTGAATCTCACGCCTTCAAGCCGCACATTTCCCTTTATTGCAGGGAGCCTCGCCTTTGACGTATCCATCGCAGGCTCCGGTTTTGTGTTGAATATATCGCCGAGCCTTTTTATGGAAAGTCCTGTCTGCTGAAATTCCTGCCACATCTGAACAAGCCTTAATACCGGGTCGCTCACCCTTGCGGAAAGCATCTGAAATGCAATCAGCTGTCCCACTGTCAGATTTCCGTCTATCACAAGGTGCGCTCCAACCCATAAAATCACCAGATAGGACGACCTGTTGATCAATTGGCCAAGCGCGCCTGCAATCCCCGATAACTGATATGTCTTGAAACTGGCCCTGATATAACTTGAGAGAAGGCCTTCCCACTTTTTCTGAGAAGCAGGCTCAAGAGCAAAAGATTTCACTGTCTGAACGCCTGAAACGGCCTCCACGAGATATGACTGGGCGTCCGCGCCCCTGTTGAATCTCTCATCAAGCCTGTGCCTGAGCATCGGAGTTACTAAAACAGAGAGCCCTGCAAACAGGGGCAGCGCAGCCAATGAAACAAGGGTTAATGTTGTGCTGTAGAAGAACATAACCGCTATGAATACGACCATAAACATCACATCAAGCACTGATGTAAGGGGAGCCCCCGTAAGGAAATGTCTTATATTCTCAAGCTCTCTGACTCTTGCTACGGTGTCGCCGACCCTCCTTACCTCAAAATATCTCAAGGGCAGGGCAAGGAGATGTTTAAAGAGTCTTGTGCTGAGTGTGACGTCTATCTTGCTCGTGGTATGAGTAAAAACGTATGTCCTTAATATGCTCAACAATGTCTCAAAAAGGGCTATGACAATAAGCCCGATTGCAAGAACATCAAGAGTGGTCAATCCCCTGTGGACAAGGACCTTATCGATAATCACCTGAGTGAATATCGGTGTGACAAGCCCGAAGATCTGTAGCACCAGCGAGGCTATCAAAACCTCCGACAACGGCTTTCTGTATTTCCATATTGACGGGATGAACCATTTGAGGCCGAAAAACTCCTGGGATTTAAGAAATCCGAGACCGCGCTGAGATAGAAGTATGATTTTTCCTTTGATCTCTTCTTTACTGCCGATATTTTCTTTGTCTTTGCCTTTACTTACTGCCGATGGCTGATTGCTCTCTCCGGCGTACTGGCCAGAGCGACCGGCGGCCCATAAAGATATAAACTCATCCTTCTTCAAAATCCTCGGCTTTTTCTCACTGGGATGAAGAATGAGTAATTGTTCATTTTCCATCTTGGCAAGGATGGAGTACTGAAATTCCCCCAATTTAACTATCATCGGCATCGGCAGCTTTTGAAGCCTTTCAAATCCGACATCTACGGCCTTCGCCTTAAATCCGAGTTCCTTTGCCGCCCTCAAAATATCGGTATCATTCATTCCGTCATTTCCGATAGCAAAGGCGTGTTTAATCTGCTCCGGGTCTGCCGCAACTCCGTAAAACTTCGCAATCATCGCGAGGCAGAGAAGCCCGGTATCAGTTTTGGGACTGCTATTTTCTGTTTGCGGGTCTGAATTCGTATTTTCGCTGTTCACCATTCACCGTTTTCACCATTTACCCTGCAGCTTTATCCCTGTGGACTCCAGTACTGCGCAAGCAAAGCCTGTACCTCCTGCGGTTTCTGCTGAATTGCCTCGCTCCAGCTCATGCCGCTGCCCGCGCTGAATGCCGCCATTGCCTGAATAAGCTGATCAACCTCTGTTCCAAGCAGCTGGCTTCCATCGGCTGCCCTATAGACCTCTATTGTATTGGCTGAATCCGAAGACCAGTTCTGAATCGTAACCTTATCTGTTGTCCCGTTTATCCCAACTGTGAGGTTATTACCCGATTCTGAAAAGATCAGGTCTAATGGATTTACGCCGAGTTGAACCGTGTCCTCATTCCCATCTGTCGTATCGTAATCATTGATTGTATCGGTCCCGCCGCCGATTCCGAAAAAGTAGGTATCATTACCTGCTCCGCCTGCCAGAACATCAGAGCCTGCACCTCCGATGATGGTGTCATTTCCGCTGCTTCCTGTGATTGTATCATTCCCCGCTCCGCCGTCTATGTTGACTATGTTAACCAGGTCAGTGCCCGAAAGGTCTATGACATCGTTATATTGGGTTCCGGAAAGAACATTGGTTCCCAGTCCGCCGTCTATCTTTTCGACAGTATAGTTTCCGGCGAAGTTATTTACCCGAATCGTATCATCTCCAGATCCGCCCTGGATGACATCGTACCCGGCATCTCCCTGGAAACGATCATATGAGGTATCGATACCGTTTATGAGGAACGTATCATCTCCAGATCCGCCGGACAGAACATCAGAGCCTGCACCTCCATCAATAATATCGTTGCCGTCACCGGCGTTGACAGTGTCGTTTCCGGCTCCAGCCTGGATATAATCAAGTCCGGCTGTTCCGTTAATGGTATTGTTGTAATTGTCGCCTGTTATCATGTTGGCGACGGTAAGATTGAAAAATAAATCAGTGGAAAGCCCCCCTGCATCGGTTGCGGTAATCTTGATCGGCAGCACGCCAAGCTCACTCAAGCCCGGCATGCCGCTGAATGTTCCGGTTGCGGCATCGAAGGTAAGCCAGGAGGGCAACGCAGAGCCATCAGCAAGGGTTGCGCTGTAGATCAAACTGCCCCCATTGGTAATATCTTCATCAGTGAAAGTATCTGCCGGGAGCGTCAGGCTAAACGGTGTGCCCTGCGCGGCTATCTGATCATGCAGAGGTGAGCTGATAACGGGCGCCGCATTCAACATACCCTCAATAGCAGGTGCATCCCAAATTGTTCCATCGGCAAATTTGACCTGCTCTATTTTGTTTTCGTCTCCGGCAAACCAGCCGCTTACGGTAAGGGTATCGTCTGTGCCGTTGATGGAGAAAACAAGGTCGTCCCCATTTCGACGAAGGCCGATCTCTGAGGGCTGAACATCGCCGTCAAAGAATATGGTGTCCATATTCCCTGCCGTGATATCGCTGTCCATGATGATATCCTGCCCGTATCCTCTGGCGAAGATATACGCATCGTTTCCCTCCCCGCCGATAAGGGTATCATTGCCGGCCTCGCCGACAAGACAATCGTTGTCTTCATCGCCCTGAAGCAGATCGTCGCCGTTGCCGCCGAAGATCGTATCATCTCCCCTCCCTCCGGCAATCACATCGTTCCCCTCTTCGCCTGCTACCCCGTCAGCCCCTGACCCGGCATTGACTAAATCGTCGCCAGCGCCGGCTTGAATCCAGTCATCCTGTGCGCCGGAGTCTATCGTGTCGTTGCCGCCATTTGCATAAATTGTGTCAGGAGCAACACTTCCCAAAAGGGTATCGGCACTTTCGCCGCTCCAGGGGTCTATCACGCCGTTGCCTGCGAGGGCGATAATCTCATCCAGCGTTAATGTCTGGCCGTCGGCAAATACGAAGTTTTTTAACACGAGGTCGGAGATTTCCACGCCGCTGAAGGAGCCCTGGATAAGCACGCTCTCATCGTTGCCGAAACCGATGGCTATCTTCGGCGGAGCCCCGGCAGCGCTGATATTCACAGTTATATTATTTGGCATGATGCCGGGGCCGAACACTAACGTATCGCTCGTATCGCCGCTGTTAAGCCACGCCATTAAAGAATTGAAGGCTGCCTGCGCCTCGTCAGCGGGCAGCCCTTCAACATCCCGCATGGCGTCAAATTGCTCGCGTAGTTCTGCAGGGAAATCAGAGGTGAGCAGAGGAAATGGATTGTCGCCGCTAAAACCGTAGTTTCCGTCGGCAAATTGGGCGATAAGCTCAAGATGCCACTGAGCCTTGACTATCAAGTCTGCATACCGGATGCTGCGGCTGGACTCCACTGTAATGGTGTCAAAGCCGTTGCCGCGGTTGATAAAATAAGTGTTAGCGCCTGTTCCGCCATATAAAGCGTCATCTCCTGCGCCGCCATCAAGCTGATTAATTCCTCTGCCTCCTATCAATACGTCAGTCCCTTCGCCGCCCATAAGGGTATCATTGCCGGTGCCGCCGTCGAGGTAGTCGTCTCCTGAGCCTCCGTCAAGGATGTCGTTGCCTGCATTGCCTTCTATATAGTCATTTCCGTCTTCGCCATAGACTCTGTCGTTTCCTCCACCCGCAAATACGGCGTCAT
>JAKAKQ010000029.1 GCA_021813425.1 Nitrospirota bacterium | reverse complement strand
ATTTATAGCAATCTAAGAGAGATGTCAACCCCGTTAGAATGAGCGAAGATATTCTAACGGGGTAAAGAGGAAAATACAAGGTGGGGAATTGAAGAAGGGAGTTTTTCGGGACACTGATTGGCAGGATTATAATAGAACGTAGGTAATTATAAGAAAATCCCTCCTAACCTCCCTTTGCCTAAGGGAGGGTTAATGAAAATATCGGGTCAAGCGGGGAATGACAAACACTGAGTTTATGGAAAAACATCTTTTAGTCAATCACGAAAAGAATCTGAAAAGGGCGAATGTAAGCAGGGAGCCCATTAATGCGCCTGCGATGACCTCCCAGGGGCTGTGTACCTTGATGGCGACCCTGCTCTGGGCCACGGAAACGGCGAGGATAAAACAGAGCAGGGATACAAGAAAACTTTCAGTTGTATAGGTAATTGAAACCCATACGGAAAAAGCAAGGGCGGAGTGTCCGCTCGGCATGCCGCCTCTTAACGGCTGACCCTTGCCGAAATATGTTTTTGTAATAATTACAAGTATCAGTACAAGGATAACCGCAATTAAAGAAGTCTCTTCCCTTGAATGCTTTGTGATCTGGATCCCTTTATCAAAAACAGATCTGACATAAGGGAAAAGGACTATATAACCGAGGACTGCAGCGCCGAAGGCGGTTATTAAAACCGCTCCTGCTGCGATATCCTTTGCGACGCGCGCCTTTTCAGAATACTCCGGGGACACCAGGTCCACAATAGCCTCGACGGCGCTGTTAAGCAACTCTGCAGACAGAACAAGTATTACTGCGAGGGATATTATTATGAATTCAGAACGGGAAACCCCTAATATATAACTTGAGAACAGGACGATCGCAGCAGAAAAAAAATGGTATCTCAGATGTTTCTGGGTTTTGGCCCCGTGCAATATGCCTTCTATCGCATAGTTTGTGCTTTTAAGCCATTGCCTTAAGGGCATTAAAGATTTCCCTCTCTTTCTTTTCCATCTTTTTTCTCTGGTATGAGTTTAGTTCATGGTCATAACCAAGAAGATGAAGAAGGCCGTGGATGATCAGCCTCAAAAGTTCATCATGAAATGTCACTCCATAGTCTTCTGCCTGACTCGATGCGCGCTGGCTACAGATCACGATATCTCCGAGAAGGTTACAGCCCGAATCACCCCTCTTTAATTCCCCCCTTGGCAAGGGGGGACACAGGGGGGTGCAAGGAGAGAATGAAAGCGTTTTGACCGTTGAGCCCAGTTGCGGGAATGAAAGGACATCTGTGATCTTGTCAATTCCACGATACCGGGCATTGAGGAGCCTCATCTTTCTGCTGTTTACAAACAGAATACTGAGTTCAGCTTTTTGAAACCCCAGTAGACGGAGTGCCCTGCCTATATCCTTTTTTATCCTCTGCTGGTTGAATCTTTTCGATCTTTGCCGATTCTTTATATATACTTTCATCACTAAAATCAAATCCAGGATAGTCGATCCTCTTATGGAATATCCCTGTTAATATATAGGTAAACCTCTTTTTTATTTCTGAAATGTCTTTTAAGGTGAGCTCGCACTCATCCAGCTGACCGTCAAGGAATATATGGTTTATTATCTTGTCCACAAGGGCTGAAATCCTTGCAGGCGTCGGGTCATTCAACACCCTTGAGGCTGCCTCGACAGCATCTGCCATCATGACAAGGGCTGCTACCCGGGTCTGGGGTTTTGGACCGAGGTATTTATATTCTTCCTCCGCAGGTATTGTGTCTATTCCCTGTTCCCTGGCCTTCTGAAAGAAATAAGTTATAAGGGCAGTGCCATGGTGCTGCTTTATTATATCGATTATGGATTGTGGCAGTTTGTACTGTTTTGCGAGTTCAACGCCCTCTTTCACATGGCTTGTGATAATCATGCTGCTCATGTGGGGTGTCAATTTGTCGTGCTTGCTTATAGATCCTGTCTGGTTTTCAACGAAATAATCAGGCATTTTCACCTTCCCGATGTCGTGGTAGTAAGAGCTCACTCTCGCAAGAAGGGGATTTACCCCGACTGCCTCTGCTGCTGACTCAACGAGGTTGCCGACAATAACGCTGTGATGATATGTGCCGGGCGCTGTTACCATAAGATTTTTCATGAGCGGTTGGTTAAGGTCAAGGAGTTCAAGCAGGCTGATGTCTGTTGTTATCTTGAATGCATATTCCAGAAAAGGCAATAACATCGAGACAATTGCAGATACGGTGACACCGGAAAAGACAGCGAAAATCAATGCTGTAGGTGTCATATCGGTGAATAATTCGCCTTTGGAAAGGAGAAGGATCAGCACCATGATTATGTTTGCCATTATGACATACAGGCCACCCCTTAATAAAGCAGACCTTTTCTTGCATCTTATTACACTGAAGGCTGCAGTAAGACTGCCGATAAATACATATAAGGGATAAAATGCATCATGCATCCAGTATCCTGTGAGAAGACTGATTGTGAATGAGAAGGTTATTGCGGTGTGAAAATCAAAGAGTAATGTAATAAGCATCGCCCCTGCAGCAATCGGGATGCCATAATTGGCTGCATCGATGGAGAGGATACCGAGACCTTTTGAGAGGTTCTGGAGAAAGTAAGCAAAGGTCCTTCCTATAAGAAGGGTGCAGACGATCATGAGACCGAGCAGGAACAGCATGTTATAATTATCAATATATGCCGGTTTATAGCGCATTATGTCCCTGTAGAGTATGAACAGGAGCACGAATGCAATGAGGGTCCCTCCTATGAATCTCTCGGGCGTCAGATCCACCATGAGCGATGACGAAACGAGCAAAGAGGTTATGAAGAGGAAGAGTATCTTCAGCAGGTAGGGTTTCTGGCCGGCGCTTTTAGTTTTATCCTTCGGAAGGCCGTTTTTCATGTTTTTCGTATGCCTTTACAATTTCCTGAACGAGTTTATGCCTGACAACGTCTTTTTCCGAGAAATATACGAAACTGATCCCTTCTATACCTTCGAGGATTTTTGAAACTTCGACCAGACCGGAGATTTTTCCATGAGGCAGGTCAATCTGGGTGATATCACCGGTGATAACCGTCTTTGAATTATATCCGAGCCGTGTAAGGTACATCTTCATCTGCTCTGACGTTGTGTTCTGGGCTTCGTCAAGGATGATGAAAGAGTCGTTAAGGGTTCTTCCTCTCATAAAGGCTAATGGTGCAATTTCTATTATACCGCGTTCTATCAGCTTGGATGCCTTTTCCGCCTCTATCATGTCAAAGAGCGCATCATATAGCGGCCTCAGATAGGGATTTATCTTCTCATACATATCCCCGGGGAGAAATCCAAGCCTTTCACCCGCCTCGATGGCAGGCCTTGCAAGCACGATCCTGCTGACCTGTTTCTTAAGGAAGGCATTGATCGCCATTGCCATTGCAAGATAGGTCTTGCCTGTCCCGGCAGGGCCAATGCCTATTACGATATCGAATTTTCTTATGGAGTCTATGTAAATTCTCTGGGTTTCTGTCTTCGGGACAATAAAACGGCGTTTTGATGATACCGGTATATTGTTCAGGAAAAGCTCTTTAAGGGATGTTTCACCGCCTTCTGAAATTGATTTGACCGCAAAACGGATGTCTTCAGGCCTCAGGTTATAACCTTCGGCGTTTATATAACGAAGGTCGTTTATCAGTTTTTCAGCAGTTCTTATTGTCTTTTCATCGCCCCTGAGAAATATCTTGTTCCCCCTTGAACTGGCTGCGATGCCGAGTTCCTCTTCAATGATCTTCAGGCTCTTTTCGATACCATTGAAGAGGAAAGGATACTCTTTTTCGCTGTTGAATTCGATCTCTAATGTATTCGTATTTTCTCCTTATTCGTTCTTAAATGTGACAAAAGTATTCAGGCTCTCGGTTTTCCTGATCTTTAAAGAAAGTATTTCAGCATCCTTTTTTTCCTTAAATTCTCCGGTCCTGATCTTATATATTTTTTCGTTCTTATTGTTAGTAGAAACTGTTATATAGGTCTTATAGCCCTTTTTGTCAAATTTTACCTTGAAATTCTCTGCATCCGATGCACTTTTTAAAGCCCCTAACTGTACCGTATATATAATCTCACCGGTAGATTGTTTAACGCTTTCAGTACGCACTCCTTCTGTTTTAATGTCACGTGACGATTGAGAAACAGTTTCGCTTTTCTTTGAGGCAGAGATTGTCTTATTCTGCTGAGGCAGTTTCTGATCCCCGGCCTTTGCTGCTACAGCCTTCTTGCCTTTATCCTTTGATGGTTCGGGATCTTTTTTCTCTGCCGGCGCTGAAGGCTGCTGTTCGAGTTGTTTTGCATCCCCGGGTTTTTCAGTGGTCGGGATATAATCCCGTGTCATTTCCTCATGTGCGCCGGTTTCAGCCGGAGGCGCCTCCTGTTTCTGAGAAGGAGGGGACACCTCTGTCATCTGCTGGGCGGTTTCCGTCATTTTGACCGCGCTGTTTTTTCCGACAAAATATCCGAGTGTAAAGCTCAGGGCAGAAAAAACAACAACTATTACAATTATGAACTCCTTGCCCATCATATGAGATGTTGACCTGTCTTCAAAATCGTTGTCATTCATAACACAAGCATAGCATCACCATAGGAGAAAAATCTATACCCCTCGGCTATTGCGGTTTTATAGGCATTTAAGAGTTTTTCACGTCCTGACAGGGCGGCTGTAAGCATAAGCGGGGTGGAGCAGGGCAGATGAAAGTTGGTTATCAGCGAATCAACGGCATGGAACCTGTAACCTTCATGAATGAAGATATCTGTTGAGCCGCCAATGCAGCCGTTTAAATGCGTAGTTCTGCATTTTCCGCTCAGATATCCTTCCAGAACCCTCGTAGTCGTTGTCCCAACAGCGATAATGCGGTTACCTGCCTTTTTGACCTGTTCTATTTCTGATACGAGATTTGAATTTATCTCAAAGGACTCTTCCTGCATCCTGTGATCTTTCAGGTCAACTGCCCTGACAGGCCTGAATGTTCCTACACCTACATGAAGTGTGACAGTCCGGACAAATATTGATCTTGATGCGAGACTGTCGAGGAGGTCTTTTGTGAAATGAAGGCCGGCAGTAGGTGCGGCTATGGACCCTTCAACCTCTGCATAGACAGTCTGGTACCTTTCCTTGTCAGTTTCATCCGGAAGCCTTTTAATATAATGGGGGAGGGGCATTTCCCCTTCCTTCCAGATGATATTCATGAGGTCCGAATGATTTTCGAAACAGGCTTTTTTGCCACCGGAGATATGCACTGTAAGGTTTTCTGATATCCTGAGGTCCCCTGTATATTTTTCTCTTGCGAGGATATCCCATAATCCAGGTGCGGTCTCGCTGACCAGCAGTATTTCGAGGCGTCCGCCTGATGGTTTATGACCTCTTAGACGCGCAGGGAAGACCTTTGAGTTATTGAGTATCAGCATATCGCCTGCATTGAGAAGCGATGGGAGATCGCTGAATATCTTATGTTCCACGTTGCCGTCACGATGCAGGACAAGAAGCCTTGAACTGTCTCTTTTTTCAAGCGGTCTGACTGCAATTAATTCTTCGGGAAGAAAATAGTCGAAGTCAGCGGTCTTCATATATCTGAAGTATAGTACCCGGATAAAAGTATGCAAGAATCTCTTTGTAGTTCATGCCGGTACGCGCCATTGCAAGTGCGCTCCATTGACATAGTCCTACGCCGTGGCCATAACCCTTACCCTCAAAAGTTATGTTTCCGTTATCACGCGTTATTGTAAAATTTGTGCTCGGCAGACGGCTCCATCCAAGACTTTTTCTTAAATCATTGGATTTAATGGACAGTATCCCGGAACCATGTATTATATCCACTGCCTTAACCCTTTTTGTCGCGGTGTATGATTTTACTGCTATCTCTTTTATGTCTGATAAGTTCAGCGCCTTTTCTATTTCTGTCAGGGGTATTTTGCGTTCCCATATCCAGTACGGTGATATTTCACAGTTCGATTCGACCGACTTCATATAAGAATAGCTCTTACCGAAGACCTCCTCTGCGTTTTCAGTCTTTCCGCCGCATGTAGAATGGTAAAGGGCCTCAATTATCTTCCCGTCATACACCAACACCTCGCCCTCGGTATTTATGACAGCGTAGGATATCCTGGGATCGATTGTAGTTCCTTTATATACCTGGTGCAATACAGACGAGGTCAGATCGTAATTTATATTGTTGTTTGATTTTATCTGATAAAGCGCATAAGTCCTTGCTATTACTGCCTGCGCCTTCAGTGCCTCCATATCCCAGCTGGTGCCGACCTCAGCGCTCACAACATTCTTTATATATTCTTCCATAGGGAGTTCATTGATAAGGTAAAGGCCTGACCTGCCTTTCCATACCTCAATATTTCCGAGATAATGCGCGCCGTTGACAAGCAGGTCTCCGCGAAGCTTTCCCATCCTTTCTATTTTTTCGTCTTTTCCGGGAATATTCTGAAAAAGGTCATCCAAAATCAGTACCTTGATCGAACGTGCATCAGCATCTGTCATAGCTGACAGCATAATAAAGATAATAATTACTTTTTTTATCAAACTTATCTCCTTCCAAAAAGCCAGAATAAAATTGTGAGCAGGATACTTATCAATATGCTGGTGGCTAACGGGAAATAAAAAGTAAAATTCTTCTTCTGGATCAGGATATCACCCGGAAGTTTCCCGATCCACGGAATCTTGACGGATAACATAACCAATGCACCGATTAAAGCGACTACCAGTCCGATAATCATCAGAAGCCTGCCTATATGTTGTATGCCTTCAGTCATGATAGTTATTAGCGATCAGCTTTCAGTTCTTGATCCTTTGCTGACAGCCGACAGCTTAAAGCTTGTTTTTCTTCCGGAATCTCTCCATCTCGGAATATATGCATCCACAATATTTCTGCCTGTACAGGCCTAATTCCCTTGAAAGATCCCTTGAAATGCCCCATCCCTTTCTGAGATCTTCAAAATAAAACTGTATCGCATATTTCCTGCCTAAATCTTTTCCTGTCTTTATTATCATATCAAATTTCTGGTATGGACTTGCAAGCAGAGAAGTAGTAAAGCCATCGAGGTTCATCTTTTTGGCAAGCTCTGCAGTCTTGCCCAGTCTTATCAGGTAACAGATCTCACATCTATTTTCCCCCTGAGGGACAATCTGATTCAGGAAATAATCGAGATGATATTCATCAGTATATTCGATATCGAGATTCCAGAACCTCTGAAGCCTTCTTACTGAATCAAGCCTGTTTGAATATTCCGTATAGGGATGTATGTTAGGGTTAAACCAGAAACCTTTTATATCTATACCTTTTGCGAGAAAGGTTTCCAGAGGATAAATACTGCAGTTCGAACAGCAGATATGCATCAGTAGTTTCATCTGGTCAGCCCGTCCTAAAAAAGTCCCTGCGGTATATCTCTACCCAGATGGGCAAAGGCGTTCCTCGTAGCAAGCCTTCCCCTCGGCGTCCGTTCAAGAAAACCCTCCTGAAGGAGATAAGGTTCATATACATCCTCTATAGTCTCTTTGTCTTCCCTCATAGACGCAGAGATAGTCTCGATCCCTACAGGGCCGCCGTTATATTTGTCTATAAGGGTCAAAAGGAGCCTTCTGTCCATTTCATCAAGGCCTTTTTCGTCAACGTCAAGCGATTTAAGAGAACTCCTTGTTATCTCGATATCGATTTTACCGTCACCGAGGACCTGAGCAAAATCCCTTATCCTTTTCAGCAGTCTGTTTGCTATTCTCGGAGTGCCTCTTGAGCGCCTGGCGATTTCAAGTGAAGCCTCGTCTTCGATCGCCATTTTAAGGATGCCAGATGAACGAAGCACTATCATTTTAAGCTCTTCGGGATTGTAGTAATTCAGCCTGTCGATTATGCCGAAACGGTCCCTCAAAGGGGAGGTAAGCAGTCCTGTCCTTGTGGTTGCGCCGATCAGGGTGAATTTTGGGAGGTTTAATTTTAATGTCCTTGCATTAGGCCCCTGGCCTATTATTATATCAAGCTGGAAATCTTCCATCGCAGGATAGAGCACTTCTTCCACGATCCGGGGAAGCCTGTGTATCTCGTCAATAAACAGTATATCCATGTCAGAGAGGTTCGTAAGTATTGCAGCAAGGTCACCAGGCCTTTCAAGCACAGGGCCGGATGTAGTCTTTATATTAACCTTCAGTTCATTGGATATAATATGCGCAAGGGTTGTCTTGCCGAGACCGGGAGGTCCGCAGAAGAGGACATGGTCGAGAGGCTCTTTTCTCTGGCTTGCAGCCCTGATAAAAATATTCAGGTTTTCTTTTATCTTGTCCTGTCCGATAAATTCGTCGAAAGACCTCGGCCTGAGGTTTAAATCAAAAGACAGTT
This sequence comes from Nitrospirota bacterium, assembly GCA_021813425.1. Lineage (GTDB taxonomy): Bacteria > Nitrospirota > Thermodesulfovibrionia > Thermodesulfovibrionales > UBA6898 > JAKAKQ01. The sequence continues at coordinate 17,568 of JAKAKQ010000029.1, read as the reverse complement.
CATCGCCAGTAATATCAGGAGTTATTATCCTGTCACTTTTTGTATTTTTCTCGCTATCAGGCTTATTCACTTGCGTTTCCTGTAAGATGTTTTAGAGTCTCTTTTAAAAGGCTTTCGATATCACCAAAACCTTTTTTGTATGCCTTTTCAAGGAACTGCTGCGCAATATTTTTCTTGTAGCCCAGATTGACCAGAGCGGAAAGGGTATCTTCAAAAAGCCTGTCCCGAATCGCGGATGATGACGGAAGTTTTTCCCTGAGCTCAAGGATCAGCCTGTGGGCAGTTTTTTTGCCGAGCCCCGGAATCCTGCAGAGCATGGCAACATCTTCTTTCTCTATAGCATGGAGAAAATCGTCATGTGAAATTCCAGAAAGTATATTAAGGGCCATCTTGGGACCTATTCCTGTAATACCCAGGAGTGTGGTGAATATCCTCTTTTCATCCTCTGAAAAAAAACCGAAAAGCTGCAGGGCGTCTTCCCTGACATGCGTATAGACGTGAAGAAATACATCATTGCCTTCTTCCGGCAGGTTAGAAAGGATACTTAGAGGGACATTGACCTGATAACCAACGCCGTTAACGTCTATGACGACGTTATCCGGTTTCCTCGATATTATTTTTCCCCTGAGCGAGCTTATCATAGTAAAATATGTCCTATATATCTTTTAAGTCCTATATTATTTTCAATTAACACTTTTTACCTTTGTCTCTGGTTTCATTAAATTTTAAAGTATTAGTGTAACAGAGGGCAAGGGCAAGGGCATCAGCGCTGTCAGGATAAAGCGCTCCCTTGATGTTCAGGATCAATTTTACCATCTCCTGTACCTGGTTTTTATCTGCACGTCCATATCCGGTTATGGCCTTTTTAACTTCGAGTGCGCTGTATTCATGAAGGTCGATGTTTTCAGAAGCCGCTGCAAGGAGGACAATGCCGCGTGCATGGCCAAGGCTCAAGGCTGCTTTTGCACCCTTTGCAAAAAAAATCTTTTCAACTACTATCTTGTCAGGAGTATATTTCTGTATTATTTCCTGCAGGGATCCAAAGATATCCTTAAGTCTTAAATGAAGTGGTTTTGAAGGAGAAGCAGAGATCCTGCCCGAGGTTATATATAATGCCTCTTTCCCATTCGTGCTGATTAAACCATAGCCGCAGTTTATGCTCCCTGGGTCTATCCCGAGTATCTTAAATCCGGTTTTATTTTTTTCTCGGTTGTTCAAATAATATTTCTTCCACCATCAGGCACAGCACATGCCCCAGTGTTATATGGGTCTCCTGTATCCTCGGGGTGTTGTCAGAAGGCACGACAAATGAATAGGTGGCCTTTGAGGCGAGTTTTTCTCCTTTGGAACCCGTGAAGACAATGGATTTAAGTTTCTTTCTTCTTGCTACTTCCATAGCTTTAAGGATATTTGGAGAATGCCCGCTTGTAGTTATAGCGATGACTACATCACCGTCTGCTGAAAGGGATTTCAACTGTCTTGCAAAGACCTCTGAGTAATCATAATCATTCGCTATTGAGGTTATGACCGCAAGGTCGGTATTAAGTGCAATAGCCGGCAACCCCGGCCTTTCTCTCTTTATCCTGTTAATGAATTCGGCAGCTATATGAGATGCATCTGTGGCGCTTCCGCCATTTCCGAACAGGATTATTTTGTTGCCGTCATTGAAGGTATTTGCTATGACCTTTGAGACTTCTATTATCGTCTCTGCGTGTCCTTCGATGAATTTTTCCTTAACGGATATGCTTTCTTTAAATTCCCTGAGTATTTTTTCTTTCATAAGAGATATGAGAAATTTGATTTAGATTAGAGTAAAACAATTGCGATATTATGTCAATTTCTCAAAAGTTCTTTTGCTTGCTTCAAACCCCTTTTTTTCAAGTTCGGAGAGGATCTCTTTCAAATGATCCCTGTTTCGTATTTCGACTGTGAATACCACTTTTGTTTTTCCAATAGGGAGGTCGCTTCCGATGCGGTCATGTACAACGTTTAGTATATTTGCCCTGTAAGCTGATATAATAGCGGTCAAAACATGCAGCCTGCCGGGGACATCATCAACTTTTACTTCAAAGACCCCGATCCTGCCGCTCGTTACAAGCCCTTTGTGTATGATCCTGTCAATTAATGTAAAATCTATATTCCCGCCGCTTATGACAAGGACTATGCGTTTACCTTTTAATTCGTCTTTGATCTTCATCAGCGCTGCAAGCGTGACAGCCCCTGCGCCTTCGACAACAAGCTTCTTGCGTTCAAGGAAAAGGAGTATTGCCATTGCAATAGAGTCCTCATCAACCAGCATAATGTCATCGACATATTTATTCATGATCTCAAGTGTCTTATCGCCAACTTTTCCAACTGCTATACCGTCTGCGATAGTGGGCAGGGGAGGCTTATGAGATACCTTCTTCTCCCTGAATGAAACATAGGCCGACACAGCAGATTCGGTCTGGACTCCGATGACCTTTGTTCCTGGTGATAAAGTCTTAACCGCGGCAGAGATGCCGGATATGAGACCGCCTCCGCCAACAGGCACAAACAAAATGTCTGCATCTGTTATGTCCTCCATGATCTCGATCCCAAGAGTCCCTTGCCCTGCAATGACCTCTTCATCATCAAATGCATGTATAAATGTATAGTCTTTTTGAGAAACAGCATAATTCAGGGCGTCATTAAAACTTTCCCCATGAAGTACAACGTCTGCTCCATATCCCCTTGTAGCCTCCTCTTTTATTATCGGCACTGAAACAGGCATAACTATCCTTGCATGTTTTCCAAGACCGCCTGCAGCAAAGGCAACAGCCTGTGCGTGATTTCCCATCGAAGCGGCGATTACCCTTTTATCGCTGATATTGATTATTTTATTGAATGCGCCCCTGACCTTGAACGAACCTGTTTTCTGAAGGTTTTCTGCCTTAAGATAGACTTCCGCGCCTGTCATTCTACTGAATGAACTTGAATAAATCAACGGAGTCCGATGAATAAAAGGACTGATACTTTTTTGGGCTTTCCGTATATCTTCTATATTGACCATATCAGATCAGAATCATTTTTCCGGGGTAAATACAATCCCGGTTATTTCTGATGCAGGTCCTTCTTTGCCAGGTCCTGTGGCGCTTACACGATAATCTCTTTTTGTTGCCGGCTTCTCTTTATCCAGAAAGGCAGGAATTTGAGTTTCTCCTATTAATACATAATCCTGATTCCCAATCCTTCTGTAAACTTTAAAACCTGTTACCCACCTCTCAGCAGGTTCCTTCCAGGAAAGATAAACCCTGTCCGGGGCTGCAAAAACCTGGAGATCTCCAGGAGGTGAAGGGACAAATTCAAACGGGTTGACAACGAGTTCTTCAGAGGGATATCCCTCATCCCTTATCTCACTTCCGCTCAGGTTTCTGACAGTATAATAAACGGCTTTGCTGATATCAAAGGTGTCCTTAAAAGAGCTTTCCGTTAAAGGAGCGGCATTTAAGGGATACAGGCCGTAAGCGCCTTTTTCGTAACTTTTGTAAATATTATACAGCCCTTCTTTTTCTCCTTTCCCCCAAATAATATTAAGTGCATCCCCGTCTGTCCTGAAAGAGAGTCTTTCAGGCGGCGCCGGGGGTTTCAATGGCGTTATATTGATAACATTCGAATCATCGCTGTATATGCCCCTGAGGTTTTGAGAGACGATTTTATAGCTGTATCTTGTGCCTTCTTTAAAATCGGTTTCTATATATGAGCGGGCCTGTTTTTCTATAGTCGAATATTTCTGAAAACCGGAATCCGAAGATTTAAGAATTATAAAATCTTCAATCAGGTCCTCTTTGCTCTTTGGAAAATTCCAGAGCAGGATAATCTTGTCTTCCCTGTGGATCGCCCTGAGAAGGGAAGGGGTCTCCGGTTTTTCATATGACTTGAGAGTAGGGGGCCCTTTTTTACCGCATGAAGCGCAGAAAAGAAGTGGAAGAAAGATGAAGATAAAAGGCAATAATGATGATAAATATTTTAAGTTACCGGGACAGGAAGCTCTTTTTATTGCATGCATGATTTTATTTGAGAAAATTCTTGTATTTTTTTATCTGCCTTGAGACTTCAGATGGTGAAGTCCCTCCATAAGAAGTGCGTGCCTTTACTGATTTCGCCGGATCCAGCACTGAAAATATGTCTCCCGAAATAGCCGGAGAGAACTCTTTTAATTTTTTTAATGCAATCTCCTTTAAAATGATTTTTTCATCGATACAGTATCGGACTATTTTCCCTGTGATCTCATGTGCCTCTCTGAATGGGATGTTTTTTTTAACGAGGTATTCCGCTATATCCGTTGCAGTCGAAAAACCTTCTCCGGCAGCAGTCCGCATCCTTTCGGTTTTGAAACCTATCTCCGGCAGCATTTCGTTCAATATCAGAAGGCATGATTTAATTGTGTCTGCTGTGTCGAAGACCGGAAGTTTATCCTCCTGCATATCACGGTTGTATGACATCGGCAGACCTTTCATTACTGTGAGGAGGGATATAAGGCTGCCGTATATCCTCCCTGTTTTCCCCCTAATCAATTCTGCAACGTCGGGGTTTTTCTTCTGGGGCATTATGCTTGAGCCTGTCGTATATCCATCGGAGATTTCTATAAACCCGAACTCCCCTGTTGACCACAATACTAATTCTTCGGCAAGCCTTGAAAGATGCATAATCAGAACAGCCGAGCATGACAGGAACTCGATAGCAAAATCCCTGTCGGAAACGGCGTCAATGCTGTTGCCTGAGATCGCCTTAAACCCGAGTTCCCTTGCAATGAACGCCCTGTCTGTTGGAAGTGTTGTGCCTGAGACCGCACATGAACCAAGTGGAAGGACATCCAGGCGTTTGATAGAATCTGTAAATCTTGTTTTATCTCGCTGTAACATTTCCATATATGCCATTAAGTGGTGGGACAGCAATACAGGCTGGGCCCTCTGTAAATGAGTATAACCCGGCATTATGGTATTCAGATGGCGCCCGGATATTTTTAAAACGGTTTCTTGCAGTCCATGGATCAATGAGATTATATTACCGGTTTCTTCCTTCAGATAAAGCCTTAAATCAAGTGCGACCTGGTCGTTTCTGGATCTTGCAGTATGCAGTTTTTTCCCTGCCGGCCCGATCCTGTTCGTCAATTCTGCTTCGATATTCATGTGTATGTCTTCAAGTTCATTCCTGAACTTAAATCTTCCCGATTCAATATCTTTTGCTATCCCGGTCAGGCCTTTTACAATAGCGTTTGAATCCTTCCTGCTGATAATCCCCTGCCTTCCAAGCATCTTTGCATGGGCAATGCTTCCTCTAATGTCATGCCTCCAGAGTCTTCTGTCAAAAGAGATGGATTCCGTGAAAGACTCAACAGCATTTGAGGTTTTATGTCTGAATCTGCCTGACCAGGGTTTTTTCATATGTAATTGTATTTAAGTGTATAATATTATTATGTTGCAAGAAAATTTAAAATATAATATGACAAATCAATCCATAAAGCAACTGCAAAATAAGATTGATTCTATTATTAAAGGCAAGAGTTCCGCTGTCAAAATGTCTATCGTGACACTCCTTGGCAGGGGAAATCTTCTTATACAGGACGTACCCGGTGTTGGAAAGACAACCCTTGCTTTTGCGCTTGCAAAGGCCACGGACTGTTCGTTCCAGAGGATACAGTTTACAAGTGACCTGATGCCGATGGATATAATAGGCGTAAGCATCCTGAATACTGAAACAAGAGAATTCGAGTTCAAACCCGGTCCTGTTTTTTCCAATATAGTGCTTGCAGATGAGATCAACAGGACGAATCCCAAGACCCAGTCAGCGCTGCTTGAGGCTATGAATGAGAAAAAGGTGTCAGTTGATAGAAAAACCTATAATCTGCCCGAACCGTTTATGGTGATCGCTACACAGAACCCTATTGAATATCACGGTACTTTTCCTCTTCCCGAGAGTCAGCTCGACCGTTTTATGATGCATATCAGACTAGGATACCCTGAGCCTGAATACGAAAAAATGGCTGTGGCAGAGCTTTCGAGTTTCAAACTTCTTGAAAAGATGAGTTATGTTGTGACAAAACAGGAGATTCTGAAAATGCAGGAAGATGCCGACAGGGTCATAGTCGAAGACAGTCTGATGGATTATCTGATGCAGATCGTTCTGGAGACCAGAAGACATGAAGCAATAAGGCTCGGCGTCAGCACCCGGGGCGCGCAGTTTCTTTTAAAGGCTGCAAAGGCTCATGCTTATTACGAAGGACGGGATTTTATTCTGCCTGACGACATTAAGATACTCGCCCCGCTTGTTCTCGGACACAGGCTTATATTAAGGACAAAGAAATTCATTTCCGACGCCGAGATGATTGTTAACGAGATAGTGGAGAAGGTCGCGGTTCCGGTTTAATCATGAAAAGGACAAAAGAAGGGAAGCGGTTCATACTTGCCGCTTTCCTTATTGCTGTTGCAGCAGTCAATACAGGGAACAATCTGATTTACCTCATCCTGTCGCTTATGCTCTCTTTCATACTGCTTTCGAATATACTGTTAAGGATAAACCTTTCAGGCCTTTCGCTTAAAGTACATATTACACCGCCTGTATTTGCCGGGGAGAAGACCCAGGCGACTTTTCTCCTGTCAAACAACAAACGTTTTCTGCCGTCTTATTCCATGAATGTTCTGACCTCAGGCGCTGCTGCACCGGCATATTTTATATCCATTCCACCCGGAAGCACCGGCAGCAGGAAGATAAATATAACATTTCAGAAGAGGGGACTTTACAGGCATGGCGATTTTCATATACAGAGCGGCTTTCCCTTTATCCTGAGAAACAGGAACATATCCATGAAAGTATCGGGTGAAGTTCTGGTCTATCCTGCACTCATGGAGGTTGAGCATATAATCCCGGAAACAGCAGGTCAGGAAGACCAGGGGGCAATGATAATGATCGGAAGAGGTGAAGAGATTTACTCTATCAGGAAGTTCAGATACGGCGATGACTGGAGGAAGATACACTGGAAGGCATCGGCAAAGATGTCCGAGCTTCTAATAAAGGAATACGAGGAGCGCGAAACCAGGAAGGTGACCATAATCCTTGATAATCTCATGCCTGCAGATTCCGGTTTGTTCGAGAAGGCGGTTTCCATAACAGCGTCTCTCTGCAAGCATTTCCTTGACTCTGAATATCTTGTAAGGGTCCTCTCGTGCAGAAAAGTGATCCCTTTTGGCGGCGGCGAAGAGCACCTTTACAAAGTGCTTGATATTCTTGCAGTGATAAAAGAGGAAGATCTGCTGGACTGTCCGGTCTCATATGATATGGAAGGTTATTTCATCTTAGTCCTCAAATCCCGTAACTCGCCTTTTGTTAAATATATTTCTTCGAGTGATATGGTGGTATATGCCGATTCTGTATAAGGTCATTACAGCTGTTCTTTCGTTGACGGGATGCGCCAGCCTGTTTATTACAGGAGAGATGAATCCGCTTATGTCAGTGAGCGGTCTTGCGATATTGCCTGGATACTACAGTTTTCTTAAGGGAAGACAGCATGCACCGAAATGGGCTGTAAGCACCCTGTCGGGCTTAACACTGCTTGTATTTTTTGTCGATTCCGCAGTCATTACAGGGGATGTTTTTATCGCTGTGGCGCATCTTACGATAACATTTCAGGCAATCAAGAGCTTTGATCTGAAGGAACCATGGGATCACCTCCAGGTATATTTTATGTCGCTGCTGCAGCTGATTATCGCATCCGAACTGACCCGTTCCCTGACATTCGGTGTCATTTTCGTCCTGTTCATGATATTGCTTGTTACTGCGATGGTGCTATCGCATTTTTTGAAGGAAGGCTCGCTGGTGAATGTTAATATTAAGAGGCCGGTTTTTTTTATCCTGCTGCTTACCATATTGACAACTGTTGGTTTCTTTGTTGTCCTGCCGAGGCCTGCCTATAAACTTGTGGGAAAAAGTAATGTAAGAGGCATAAAGACCGCGGGTTTTTCAGAGCAGGTTGATTTCGGTACTTTCGGGGATATAAAACTTGACCCTACAGTTGTAATGAGAATAAAAATGGACAGGGATATATCGATGCCTTACTACTGGAGAGGACTGACACTCGATTATTTTGACGGTCTGTCATGGAAAAGTACGAAACATAAGAAGTACAGGATTGAAAAATATGAAGATGAATTTGTACTGTTTTCTTATGACAGGAGAGCAGCCGTTGAGCAGAAGATTTATCTTGAGCCGATAGATTCGGATATTATCTTCGGTCTTTCTGATGTGGCAGGTGTTAAGGTTGACACTTTCTCCCTTCTGTTTGACGATGAGAAGAGTGTTTATATGCGCACAAAATATTCGAGGAGGGTAAAGTACACTGTTTACAGTGTTGTTACTGACAGCTTTGCAGGGATGACCGGTGATAAATATCTGCAAATGCCCGAAGGTATGGAAAGGATTAAAGGTCTCTCGAAAAAACTCACATCGACTATCAGGAAAGATGATCAGAAGGCAGCGTTTATTGAGCAGTATCTCAAAAAGAACTATAAGTATTCGTTGTCTGCATCGCCGCCTCCTGCAGGCACGAACCCGATTGAGGATTTTCTGTTCAATACAAAAAGTGGCTATTGTGAACATTATGCCACTTCAATGGTCATTATGCTCCGCAGCATCGGCATATCCGCGCGTATTGTAAATGGTTTCTATGGCGGGGAAAAAAATATCTACGGAGATTACGTCATTGTCCGGCAGAGTGATGCGCACTCCTGGGTCGAGGCATTTGTTGATGAAAAGTGGAAGAGATTTGACCCGACCCCTTATGTCCCTCAAAAACATCCTTCCGTTTATGCGCTTTTCCTCGATTCTGTAAAGCTAAGCTGGTCACGGTATGTAGTTGGTTTCAGTTCGGATGACCAGAAAGATATAATAAAGGGTGTGTATTTATCCTTTAAAATGCTGCGCCTGCCCCATATAGGCTTAAGGGATATTAGATCATTAATGTATTTTGTCCCGGTATCGGCTATTCTTTTTTGTTTACTGTATTACCTCTTCAGAAAAACAAGGCATGTGAAGTATGGATTTGTTACTGAGAAGTATCTTTTATTCAGAAAACTGATGAAGAAAAAAGGTATTAAGATTGGTCCGTCGGTAACAGCCGGCAATCTCCGGAACGAAGCTTTTAAACGCGGGTTTGGAAAAGATGTTGAAGAATTTATAGCTCTTTACGAAGAAAACAGGTTTGGTCAGAAGGAGATGACCAGGGAAGAGAAGAAGAGATACGCCGGGATTCTGAAGCAGATAAGGCGCAGCCCGGATTAATATGCAGCCCGGATAATTCACGCAAGCAGAAGGGGACTATCTTCTCGCTCATTCTCGCTTCGCTCCGAGGCATCCCGAAAGCTTTCGGGATGAAACCGCTCAAAGACAGACCCCTCCTGCTTTTTTTGTGATAAAGCGTACAAAGTTTATGAATTATCTGGGGTGAAGGTATGCCGGGGTCTATGGCTGGTAGGCTGATTTATCACCTATATCATAGTGGACCGGCATGAAGATTTTTCTGAACATGAATAAAACGAACAGGGCAGCGATTATGGAAAGTCCGAAAGCGGCACTCTTCTGGTTTAATCCCCCTGTAGAGTACAGGAAGATATAAGCCGGCATTATTATGGCAAGAATGTATCCTTCGAATAGCTTGAAACAAAATGCCTCCTTTGCCGCAACAAATCCCAGGCATAATGAAAGTGGCATTAAAAAAATAGCGCCATATGGCGGGGTTCTGAATAAAGGCATCACAGGATTTCCATTTCCAACGAAGAACAGGATACCCAGGCATATTATTGCCGCATAATATATCTTTTTCAATATTTTATAGAATTTCCCGACATACAGGTGAATGAAAAAGACGCTTAATCCTGTGCCGAGATACAACAAAAGGAGCAAAAGTTCCATGCCGGAGCCGGAGATCATCGCGTGATAATTCTGAGTGTTGACGCCTGTTATACCTTTAACAGCAAACAGTGCTGATAAGCTGATTATTACTGTGGAAATGAATATCCCTGCCCTGTAGAGGATTACAGTGATTCGGTCCTGTTTTGTCAGAGGTTGAAAAGTGTTTTTCTCGCCCATAAAAGATTATAACATACGCGCAGGCTCGCAAGCTCTCAAGCTGTCAGACTGACGGATGGTGACATTTCTTTATCGGGACGGTTATAATCTGCATAACAAAAAATATCGGATAAAAATCCAGGAGATTACCATGTCAAAGATAACAGTTCAGGACTTTCTGAGGAAAAAGGAGGACAGAAAGAAAATAACGATGCTTACTGCATACGCCTATCCGTTTGCCCGGATCGTTGATGAGGCAGGAATTGACGGAATCCTTGTCGGTGATTCACTGGGGATGGTGGTTCAGGGGCTGGAAAATACACTGCCTGTGACAATGGACGAGATGATCTATCATACAAAAATGGTTTCCCGCGCAGTAAATAATGCGATTGTTATTGGTGACATGCCTTTTATGTCATATCAGGCTGGTATTGAGGATGCGGTAAGAAATGCAGGACGGTTTTTAAAGGAGGCAGGAGCTTCCGCCGTGAAACTCGAAGGGGGTGCGGAGGTAGTTGCACAGATCAAGGCGATGACAAGATCGGATATACCTGTTATGGCCCATATAGGACTGACTCCCCAGTCGATACACAGGATGGGTGGTTATAAGGTACAGGGGAAGACAGAGGAGGCTGCAAAGAGACTTTTACAAGAGGCTCATATGGTTGAGGAGGCAGGGGCCTTCTCGCTCCTTCTCGAGGCGATTCCCATGAAACTTGCAAAGAGGATCACAAGGGAACTCTCGATCCCTACAATCGGAATAGGCGCAGGACCGTTCTGTGACGGACAGGTGCTGGTGCTTCATGATGTCATCGGTATGTTCGAAAGATTTGTGCCAAAATTCGTCAAACGTTATGCGAACCTGAAGGAAGAGGCCCTTAAGGCCATAAAAAATTACAGGGAAGAGGTTGAGAAAGGGGTGTTTCCGGCAGAAGAGCAGAGTTTTAAATAAAAATTATAAATATATCAGTTTATTAATTAGAAAGATTGCTATTGCTTAGTAGAAAACATATTGTTATAATCCAAAAATATTTCCTCAAAATCATGTTTATTAATAGCGGGCTGCATGATTAATTATATAAAAAAACGTTTAAGCAGAAAAATCCTGGGGACTCTGTCTATCAGTGTTGCCATGGTTATGACAGGTGTAATTTACCTTACTGTCACTCACGAGACCGGGGAGATGTTTAAAGAGATGACAGCCAACAGCGAGGAGACGATCTCTGCAATCTACGCCGGCATTAAATACCCGATGTCTGTCGGGGACAGCAGCGCTGTGGAAAGGCAGCTCCTCGAAATAAGAGAAAAGATGGGGAATATCGATGTATTTATATGCGATACCGGCCAGAAGATAGTCTTTTCATCCCATGAAGGAACGATAAAATCAAATATGGACAGATACATATACAACAAAGATATCCTTCGGTCCCTGTCCGCTGCTTTACAAGATGGGAAATCTCCTCAAAAGGCCTTTGAAGAACAGATATCGGTTAAGAAATATCTCATCAACATCCATACCATCCTTAACCAGGAGGAATGCTTCAGATGCCATGGTTCTGATAAAAAGGTATTGGGGGCGATTATCCTGAAAAAGTCTGTTGACAGAAATTATGCTGCTATAACCAGCCTCAGGAATTCCAATATCATGATAAGCATCCTCGGCATCTGCGCTATAATATTGATATCTCATATGTTAATGGGCAGGCTTGTAAGCAGGCCTATTGAAAGTCTTGCCGATGACATAAGGAAATTACCTGAAAAGATCTCAAGCCGTGTCGCCCTTACCGTCCCTGACATAAAACGTACAGACGAAATCGGGGATCTTCAGAATTCCTTTAATAGTATGGCGATCGAACTGGATGAAAAGACGCGTGCCATAGAAAAATCCAGAGTCAAGCTCACAAATGCAAACAAGGAACTCGAGGCCTTTGCATATTCTGTTTCGCATGACCTCAGGGCGCCTCTCAGAAACATTGACGGATTTTCGAAGATACTTCTTGATGAGTTTTCGGGCAAGCTCGATGATAAGGCAAGGCATTATCTTAAAAGGGTCAGAGAAGGCACGAACAGGATGTCGTTATTGATAGATGATATGCTTACATTTTCAAGGATCGGCAGGGCAGAGCTTCAGCTGAAACGCACTAATTTCACTGATATTATAAGAAATATTCTTGAATATTACGCAAATGAAATTGAAGCAAGGAAGATATCTGTGACCGTAGGAGAACTCCCTGAAATAAAATGCGACCCGATCCTGATACAGAGCCTGTTTTCCAATCTTGTATCAAATGCATTGAAATACACCCGTGATATAGAGAAAGCCAGGATTATTATAGGATATGATGAACAGAAAAAAGCATTTTTTGTAAAAGACAACGGCATAGGTTTTGAAATGCAGTATCATGATAAGATATTCCAGGTCTTCCAGAGGCTTCATCTTCCGGAGGAATACGAGGGCACGGGCATCGGGCTTGCAATAGTACAGAGGATCGCAGAGCGTCACAAAGGCCGGGTCTGGGCAGAATCGCAACTGGATAACGGTGCAACATTTTTTATAGAATTACCGATTTTAAAGGAGGTATAGAGTGATAAAACAGTTTATAAATATTTTGCTTGTTGAGGACAATCCTGATGACGTTGAATTAACCATACACGCGCTTGAAAAAAACAATATAACAAACCCCGTAAAGATTGTTCGTGACGGACAGGAGGCCCTTGATTATCTGTTCCACAAGGGAAAGTATGCAAATTCCAAACATGATCTGCCGAACCTTATCCTTCTTGACCTGAAACTGCCTAAGGTGGACGGTATAGAGGTCCTCAAGGAGATAAAATACGACAGGAAACTCAAACTTATACCTGTTGTGGTCCTGACCTCATCAAAGGAAGAAAGCGATGTTGTAAAGAGCTACGACCTCGGCGTTAACAGCTATATCAGAAAACCTGTGGATTTTGACCAGTTTGTCGAAACAGTCAAACAGATAGGTTTTTACTGGCTTCTGATTAACGAACAGCTGCAGATAAAATAAAAAAATGAGCCTTGCAGACAAGCAGATCAAGGTTTTTTTTCTTGAGGATAATCCTGATGATGTGGAACTCGAAGTCTATGAACTTAAAAAGGCCGGGTTCGATATCCAGTTTGATACCGCAAGAAACCGGAAGGAATTTTTAGAAAAAGCACCCGATTCTGCTGCCGATATAATCCTCGCGGATTACTCTTTGCCCGATGTTACAGGGGTAGAAGCGATCAGCTTATGCAGGCAGATGAAAATAGATACGCCTGTGATCCTTATAACAGGGGAAGGTAATGAACTGATAGCCGTTGACAGCCTGAGGCTCGGGGCAATCGACTATATACTTAAAAGAAACATTGCCGGGCTTCCTGCGAGAGTATCGAGGGCGCTTGAGATATGGAAAGACAGGAAGGCCAGGGAACGTGCTGAAGCCGAGGAAAAGAGGCTTCAGCAGATCCTTTTCGAGTCACAGAAGATGGAAGCGATCGGAAGGCTCGCAGGCGGTGTGGCCCACGATTTCAATAATATCCTTACCGGTATTATCGGATATTCGGAATTATGCCGGTTTGATACTCCCAAAGGTTCGGATGTCTATAATAACCTGCAATCGATACTCGCCCTGTCTCAAAGAGGCGCTGATCTGGTGAAACAGCTTCTTATCTACAGCAGAAAAATGCCGATGGAGTTCAGAAAAACAGACCTTAATTCGTTTATTGTTGAGACAATGCAGTTCCTGAAACGCATGGTTGAGGAGACTGTCGAGATAAAATTAGACCTCCGGAAAGACATTCCGGAAATAAATTGTGATGCAGGGAAATTCACACAGGTTCTGATGAACCTTACTTTGAATGCCCGGGACGCAATGAAAGGGAAAGGCGTTCTGACGATAAAGACCGAACAGGGTTTTCCTGAAGATGATCTTTATCCTGAAAAGTCCGAAAGGCATATCAGCAAATACATATGTCTTTCGATATCCGATAACGGCGCCGGCATTGACAAGGACGATATTCAGAAAATATTCGACCCTTTTTTTACTACAAAAGGGATCGATAAAGGGACCGGTCTCGGGCTTGCGATTGTATATTCAGTTGTAAAGGCACACGGTGGTCTTATAAAGGTCTTCAGCGAAAAAGGCGTGGGTACGACCTTCAAAATATACCTGCCGCTCTTTAAATCTGAAAAATATGACAGAGAGATTATATTTTCAGAAAGGATGATAGACAACGACGCATTGAAAATCAGAGGGGAAGAAACGGTCTTGCTGGTTGAGGATGAAGATGTTCTGAGGGAGCTTGGAGCCTCTGTACTCCGCTCATTCGGCTATAATGTAGTTGTTGCAAGGGATGGAGAGGATGCCCTTGACATATACAGTAACAAAACAAAGAAAATCGATGTGGTGATTTCCGATATGGTTATGCCTAAAAAGGACGGCGTAGAGCTTTTCAGGGATCTGAGGCTGATAAACCCGGGTGTTAAATTTATACTTGTAACGGGATACAGTCTTTCAGATCAGGATGAAAAGATACTTAAAAAGATGGATGCTATTCTCACAAAACCCTATACGCCGATGAGATTGGTAGGGATGATGAGAGACGTCCTGGACAGATAGGATCACGACTATATATCTTCTTTAGAAATTCCCAGGGGCTCGACTTTAATCTTCTGGATGCGGCGTCCCTTCATATTTACAATAGTGAATTTGTTGGTCTCTGTAGTAAAGGCGTCTCCTACTGTGGGGAGCCTTTGAAGGGAAGACAGGAGGAACCCCCCGAGCGTATCGTATTCGTTGGACTCAGGGATATCGAAATTATAATCTTCGTTCAGGTCCCTGATAGCCAGAGAGGCGTCTATCAGCATGGATCCATCCTTCAATATCTGCAAAGGAATTTCCGTATCGTATTCATCCCTTATCTCGCCGACTATTTCCTCGAGGAGATCCTCGATAGTTACGAGGCCGTTTACCGCGCCGTATTCATCTACGACGATGGCCATATGAAGTCTTTTCTTCTGCATTTCTCTCATTAAAGCGCTTATCTTCATGGTCTCCGGCACAAACATTGTTGTGTGAAGCAGCCTCTGTATTGAGATCTCTCTTTTGTTTGCGAGTTCATTAAATATGTCCTTGCTGTAAAGGATACCCTTAATGTCCGATATGTCCCTTCCATAAACAGGGTATCTTGAAAAATTCTCTTCGGATATTGTTTTGATAACGGCATCGGGCGACTCGTCTATATTAAAGGCGACTATCCGCGTCGTAGGCACAATTACCCCTTTGACGGAGATATCAGTAAATCTGAAAACACTGTGGATCAGTTCATGCTCGGTCGGCTCGAAAATCCCCCTGTCTTTCCCTTCTTCTATAAGGAGTTTAACCTCTTCTTCAGTGATGAACGAGCGCTCAGAAAATGCCTTTGCGCCGAACGGCTTCAGGAAAAAATTGCTGCTTGCTGTTAATATGGTCACAAAAATCGAGGAAATCCTGGAGATAAACGATATAGGTCTTGCGATCATAAGACCGATTTTTTCGGGGTTTCTCAATGCAATGGATTTAGGGACAAGCTCTCCTATTACCAATGAAAGGTAAGATATTATCAGCACAACAATACCTATCGAAATCGCCTCTGCGGCCCTTGCAATAAAAGGTACGGATATGTGCGAAATAAAAGGGGATATTATTTTTACAGAGGCAGCGCCGCCTATAGCGGATGCGAGGGCCCCCATGACAGTTACGCCTATCTGAACAGTGGCAAGAAACCTGTCGGGCTCCGCCTGGAGTTCCAACAGCTTATCAGCGTTGTGGTTTCCCTTTTCCGAAAGGTTTTTGATAAAGGATTTGCGGGAGGTCACAACAGCAATTTCAGACGCTGCAAAAAATCCGTTCAGAATTAAGAAAATCAGGATGAAAATTATTTCAAGTACCATTATCTATTACTGAATATTATACACGATTTGTCGTTTGTTAACCTCATTTTTATATCTGATAAAATTATAGCAATAAATGTAAAATTGACTAAACAAATTCGAGACATCTATTATTATATGTCTGCGCATAAACCTAAACGTTGCAAAAAAGACGTATATTAAAGTCGTCATTCCCGCAGTCCTCAGGCGGGAATCCAGTCCCGAAAGCATTCGGGATTAAAGACACTGGATTCCCGATTACTACCTCGGGAATGACAAAACAGGACTTTTTCAGAAAACTCGATTTAAAGGTATTTTTGAGACACAACACTATTACCCGAAAAGGAGACAGATAATGCTTCCATTTTTTTTAAAGGCCAAAACCATATCTGATGCCTGGTTTCAGCTGATTTATAACATATTTGACAATGCATATAAGCAGGAGATACAGAGAGGTTCGTTCGAAAAGGAGCAGTACAGACTGCAGTATCCCGGGATAGCGGTATATATCGAACACCCTGGCGAGGATATGGTGCCGACCATGCCGCCGGGATCCGGTTTGCCAGCTCCGACAACGATGGAATATATTGAGGACTATTTTGTGAATTACCTTATGGACCCTAAACTGTCTGAAAACGAGACATATAAATATGCCTCCAGGATACACCATCCGATGCCAAAGGGCGGAACACAGATCGAGCGGGTCATGGAAATGCTGAAAGAAACGCCGATGACCAATCAGGCTGTCATCGAGATAGGAGACCCTGAGGACCATGATATATGTTTTGGTAATGACGGCAAGCTCGACCCCCCCTGTCTGAGGCTTTTGGATTTTAAGGTAATTCCGGTAGATGGCGAGTTGTCGCTCACTGTCAGTTGCTATTTTCGTTCATGGGATCTGTGGGCAGGATTCCCAACGAATCTTGGTGGTATAGAACTGCTTAAGAAACTACTGGCAAATGAGACCGGGCACAAAAACGGACCAATGTACGCTTATAGCGCCGGAGCTCATATATACGGCTATCAGGAAGACCTTGCCAGGATAAGGACATTGAAATCCAAAAAATGAAAGATATTTTTTGACGGGATAAAGTCCTTTGTCAGGGTTTCTTTACAGGCAATCTTATGGTAAAGACAGTGCACTTTCCTGGTTCGCTCTCAACCGAAATAGTCCCCCTGTGATCCTGTATTATTTTCATGGCAAAGGTAAGACCGAGTCCGGGACCGTATATCTTTGAGGTGAAAAGCGGATCAAAGATGTTTTTAAGTTTATCCCTTGAAATGCCCTTCCCCGAGTCTGATATTTTCACCTCGATGCGTCCTTCACTTACACGACTTTCGATCCTCAGCACCCTGGGCTCATGCGTCATCGCCTCAATAGCATTTTTTATGATGTTTGCCATTGCCTTCATAAGCTGTTCTTTATCAGCAGGTATAAGCGGGAGGTTATCAGCCAAATCGGTCTCGACATCAATAGACTTTTCTTCCAGATCCTGATCGAACATCTTGAGCGCTTTCATAATGACATCATGAATGTTTGTCGGCTCTATGTAAGACAGGGACATGGTCTGTA
>JAKAKQ010000173.1 GCA_021813425.1 Nitrospirota bacterium | reverse complement strand
TTCATATCAGCCATTGTGATCTTTGAACCTTTTTTCATCTGGAAGATCTTTGTATGGCAGTCGTTGCACTTTAAGCCCTTGTCTGCATGTACCTTGCCGTCAAAAACAACCTTGCCGGCTCCACCGCCTTCATATTCAACGTTTTTGCCTGCTGGAACTGCAAAGGCGCTCCCTACAAATGCTATCGCGACAATAAGAGTCAAAAGTAAAACTGTTATCCTCATCTCTTCACCCCCTTTCGTAAGACAAATTTAGTTTTCCTGATATAAGAAAACAATTTTTATGCCAGCGCTATTATAGCAATAACAGATGTTTAGTGCAAAACTATCTTCCCTAAATAGTAAATATGTTACTGATTTAAGAAAAAAAGCACCTGCACAATATAATATGAAACCGGTTATTGCTGTCAAGGACAAAATACAGCAGATAATAATCCTTATACGGATAACGCTGAACCCACCCCCCTGCCCCTGCCTACCGGCAGGCAGGCATCCCAGTAGGGGACATTGTCTTATTCGCCTCCTTGGAGGGGTGTAGGTAGGGGTGGGTTCTCTCTCAAAAGGGGTGTAGGGGTGTGTTGTCACCTGTAACTACAGGGGTGTAACCGGCAATTGCTTTATTGAATTATATAATGTTAAAATTTTTAGAAAATTTAGGAGAATCACATGTCCGAAGAGATCCAAATCGGCTTAACTTTCGATGATGTACTGTTATTGCCGTCCAAATCCGAAGTACTCCCTAAAGGTGTAAACATTCATGCCAGTCTTACCAGAAAAATTAAAATCAATATACCGATATTAAGTTCAGCGATGGATACCGTGACAGAGGCTTCTATGGCCATTGCCATAGCAAGGGAGGGAGGTATCGGCATTATTCACAGGGCTATGTCCCCTGACAGACAGGCTGTCGAGGTTGACAAGGTCAAGAAATCAGAAAGCGGTATGATAATCGATCCTATAACAATTTCTCCTGATGCACCGATTTCAGATGCATTAGCTTTAATGGAAAAGTACAAGATCTCCGGCGTTCCCGTGACCGTTAAAGGCAGACTGATCGGGATACTTACAAACAGGGACCTGAGATTCGAAACAAAGATGACCAAAAAAGTCTCTGAAGTAATGACAAAAGACCGTCTTGTCACAGCCGGTGTAGGTACAACCTTAGACGAGGCTAAAGGTCTTTTAAACAAATACAAAATCGAGAAACTCCCTATCGTTGACAGGGAATTCCGGCTCAAAGGGCTTATTACGATAAAGGATATTGAAAAAAGGAAAAAATATCCCAATTCATGCAAGGACAGACTCGGAAGGCTGATGGTCGGAGCTGCTGTGGGTACAGGTGAAGATACAATGCAAAGGACCGGGCTTCTTATTAATGCCGGTGTTGATGTGATAGTTATCGACACAGCTCATGGGCATACGAAATCAGTTATTTCAACTCTGAAGGCAATAAAGAAAAGATTTGATATCGAGGTTGTTGCAGGCAATATAGCAACTGCAGAAGGGGCTCTCGATCTGATAAAAGCAGGCGCTGATGCTCTAAAGGTCGGCATAGGTCCTGGCTCCATCTGCACAACAAGGATAGTGGCCGGAGCAGGTGTGCCTCAGCTTACCGCTATCAGGAACTGTTATTCGGTTTCAAAAAAATATAATATCCCGTTAATAGCAGACGGCGGGATAAAATATTCAGGAGATATTACCAAGGCGCTTGCAGCAGGAGCGGATTCCGTTATGATAGGCAGCCTCTTTGCAGGAACTGATGAATCACCTGGAGAAACAGTCCTCTTTCAGGGAAGAAGTTATAAAGTATATCGCGGCATGGGGTCTATCGGCGCCATGGAAGTGGGAGCAAAAGACCGCTATCAGCAGGAAGGAGTCGAGGCGCAAAAATTAGTCCCTGAGGGAGTTGAGGGACGGGTCCCGCACAAGGGTTCTCTGTCTCAGAGTGTCCATCAGCTCCTTGGCGGACTTCGCTCGGGTATGGGATATTGCGGTGCAAAAAATCTTTCCGAACTCAGGAGAAAAGCAAGGTTCATAAGGATCACAAATGCGGGACTGAGAGAAAGTCACGTCCATGACGTTATAATAACAAAAGAAGCGCCTAACTACAGACCTGAATGGTAATAAAAATAATCAATGTTCAATGACTAATGACAAATGACTAATACAGATAAGATACTTGTTCTTGATTTTGGTTCGCAGTACACCCAGCTTATTGCTCGCCGTATAAGAGAAAACAGGGTTTACTCCGAGATATTTCCATTTAATGTCCCTTTTAAAAAAATTATGGACTTTAATCCGAAAGGAATTATCCTGTCAGGCGGTCCTTCCAGCGTTTATGATAAAAAAGCGCCGATCCCGGATATAAGGATATTCGATCTCGGTATCCCGGTGCTCGGAATATGTTATGGCATGCAGCTTATGGCGCATCTGCTCGGAGGCAGGGTTGCAAAGGCTCAAAAACGCGAATTCGGACGCGCCGAACTCATTATTGACGACAATTCGGATTTATTTAAAGGTATAGGGCAAGTGGCAAGGAGCAAGCGGCAAGACACAAAAGGAAGTTCTTCACTTCTCACTTCTCACTTTTCACCTTTCACTGTTGTCTGGATGAGCCACGGTGACAGAATCGAGAGAAAACCGGCCGGCTTCACTTCAATAGCCCATACTGAGAACTCTCCAATTGCGGCTATGGCAAATAAGAAGAGGCATTTCTATGCGCTTCAGTTCCATCCTGAGGTAGTACATACGGATAAGGGCAAAGAGATAATAAGAAACTTTATCTTCAGTATATGCGGATGCAGGCCTAAATGGACCATGAAATCTTTTATAGAGACCGAAAAAGAAGAGATAAGGGAAAGGGTCGGGAACCAAAGGGTTGTATGCGGCATAAGCGGAGGTGTGGATTCATCAGTAACAGCAGTCCTTGTACATGCTGCCATAGGAGATGCCCTTACATGCATCTTTGTCGACAACGGTCTGTTAAGAGAAGGCGAGGCAAGGAAAGTTGAGAATATGCTGAGGAAGAATTTCCATATGAAGATACGCTGCGTTGACGCCTCTGAACGGTTTTTAAGAAAACTGAAAGGGGTTAAGGACCCTGAAAGAAAAAGGAAAATAATAGGCAATGAATTTATAAGGGTATTTGAAGAAGAGGCGATGAAGATAAAGGAGGTCGGGTTTCTTGCACAGGGGACGCTGTATCCCGACGTGATAGAAAGTGTTTCGTTTAAAGGCCCTTCAGCCACAATAAAGAGCCATCACAATGTGGGGGGGCTTCTAAAGAAAATGAAGTTAAAACTCATCGAACCTTTAAGGGAATTGTTTAAAGACGAGGTGAGAGTATTGGGACACGAACTCGGGATGCAGGATGAGATAATAAACCGACATCCTTTTCCAGGCCCGGGGCTTGCGATAAGATGCATAAGTGACATAACAAGACAGAGACTGGATATCCTGAGGAAAGCAGACACGATTGTTCTTGATGAAATAAAAAAAGCAGGGCTTTACGTCAAGTTATGGCAGGCATTTGCGGTCCTCCTCCCGGTAAAGAGCGTCGGCGTTATGGGAGACGAAAGGACATACGATAATGTGATCGCAATAAGGGCGGTTACCAGTGTCGACGGCATGACCGCTGACTGGGCGCAGATCCCCTATGAAGTCCTTGGAAGGATATCAAACAGGATAATAAATGAGGTCAAAGGTGTAAACAGGGTCGTCTATGACATAAGCTCGAAACCGCCCAGTACGATAGAATGGGAGTAACAAAGTTAAGAACAGGAAATAAGAAATAGAAAATAAATTTTGTCAGTTTCTCAATTCTCATTTCTCATTAATAAGTTATGGACATAAAAAAATATCTTCACGAGAAGAAAGAGGCTGTGGACTCTTTCTTTCATAATTATTTTAAAGAACAGCGCAGACCTGCCGTGCTTCAGGAAGCGATGCTCTATTCGCTGTTTGCCGGAGGCAAGAGGATAAGGCCGATACTCGCTATCGCCTCATTTGAGGCATGCGGCGGGAATCCGGATGAAATCGTTCCTTACGCTTCGACACTTGAACTCATTCATACTTACTCTCTTATCCACGATGATCTTCCCTCCATGGATAACGATGACCTGAGGAGAGGGAAACCGACAAACCACAAAGTTTACGGGGAGGCCATCGCTATCCTTGCAGGTGACGCCTTGCTTACAGAGGCTTTCAGCATATTCTCCGATACTTCCTTCTGCCGCACGATAAAACAGGCAGACCTTTTAAAGGCATTACGTGAGATCGCCAATGCATCCGGGCCCAGGGGAATGGTTGCAGGACAGGTTCAGGATATTCTTTCTGAAAATTCTGTGCCTGACAAAGACATTCTGCAATTTATCCATATGCACAAAACTGCCGCTCTCATATGCGCCTCTGTAAAAATCGGTCATATTCTGGCCGGAAGCAGTAAAGACAACCTTGGTGCGATAATATCATATGGCAACAACATAGGACTTGCCTTTCAGGTAATAGATGATATACTGGATATAGAAGGGGATACAGAAGAATTGGGTAAGCCTGTTGGTTCTGATGAAAGAATAAAAAAGACAACATATCCTCTTTTACACGGCATAGAAAAGTCACGTGAAATTGCAAGGCAGCTTGTTTCAGACGCTGTATCGTCGCTGAGCATTTTCTCTGCAGAGGCAGACCCTCTCAGGGAAATAGCCTTCTACCTTCTTAACAGGAGAAACTGATGATCCTCGAAAAAATAGATTCTCCTTCCGACCTTAAGAAACTGAACATCGAAGAACTACGTCTCCTGGCAGAAGAACTCAGGGAAACAATAATCCAGACCGTGTCTGTAAATGGAGGACACCTTGCTTCAAGTCTCGGTACCGTGGAACTCACGATCGCCCTTCACTACATTTTCGATTCCCCGGACGACAAGATAATCTGGGACGTAGGCCATCAATCTTACAGTCATAAACTTGTGACCGGAAGGAGAGAAATTTTTTCCACTATCAGAAAGGAAAACGGCATATCAGGTTTTCCAAA
>JAKAKQ010000047.1 GCA_021813425.1 Nitrospirota bacterium | reverse complement strand
TGGAATGGGTGCTTGGTGATCTGAGGCCCAAAACAGCAATGCATGTGATTACCGAAGTTGATCCAAACAGCGGCGCGATTTTTGCGCGGAACTCCTACAACACGGAGTTCAGCGACCGGATTGCCTTCTTCGATGTGGACGAGGTGACCCGGACCGTGAGCGGCGACCGGACAGAGTTCCTTGGACGCAACGGCACGCTTCAGAGTCCGGCTGTTATGACCCGCTTGCGCCTCTCCGGCAAAATGGGGGCCGCTTTGGATCCCTGTGCCGCTATCCAGGTCCCATTCGAGATGGCAGATGGGCAAGAGCGCGAGATTATCTTCAGACTCGGCGCAGGACGAGATGCCGATGATGCAGGGAAACTGCTGCGTCGTTTCCGGGGATCTGCTGCCGCGCACGGCGCGCTCGAAGCAGTGTGGCAGTACTGGAATCACATGTTCGGCGCAGTGCAAGTAGAAACACCCGACCAGTCCGTTAATTTCCTGACCAATGGCTGGCTCTTGTACCAAACTCTTGCGTGCCGTCTTTGGGCGCGGAGCGGATACTACCAGTCAGGGGGCGCCATTGGTTTCCGCGACCAGTTGCAGGACGTGATGGCGCTCATCCACGCAGACCCGGGCCTTGCGCGTGAGCAGCTCCTCCTCTGCGCGGCCCGTCAGTTCAAGGAGGGTGATGTCCAGCATTGGTGGCATCCTCCGTCAGGCCGGGGCGTGCGCACACACTGTTCGGACGATTTTCTCTGGTTGCCGTTGGCTGCCTGCCGCTACGTTCTGACCACCGGGGACACCGGGGTATTGGATGAACCAGTCCACTTCCTCGATGGTCGCCCGGTAAACACTGATGAGGACTCGTATTATGATCTTCCCGTCCGGTCTGAAGAAACTGCCGGTTTGTATGATCACTGTGTGCGTGCCATCCTGAGGGGCTTAAGCCTTGGCGATCACGGTCTGCCGCTTATCGGCTCGGGTGATTGGAACGACGGCATGAATATGGTGGGCGAACACGGCAAAGGCGAGAGCGTTTGGTTGGGCTTCTTCCTGTATGAAGTGCTTATGCAGTTCACCGAGATTGCACGCCTGCAGGAAGACCTGCCCTTTGCCGAACGCTGCCGGAAAGAAGCGGCGAAACTGCGCCGGAATATAGAGCAGAATGGCTGGGATGGTGAGTGGTACCTCCGCGCTTTCTTCGATGACGGTTCGCAGCTCGGTTCTGCGGGTAATCCTGAATGCCAGATTGATTCCATTGCACAAAGCTGGTCTGTTCTCTCCGGCGCCGGGGATGCCGAACGCTCAGCCATGGCAATGGAAGCAGTGGATAAGCTCCTTGTTCGACGGGACCACGGCCTTATCCAGCTTCTGGACCCGCCTTTTGACAAGTCGAATTTGAATCCCGGCTATATAAAGGGGTACGTTCCCGGCGTCAGGGAAAATGGGGGACAATACACGCATGCCGCGATCTGGACAGCGATGGCATTCGCTTCATTGGGCGACAGACGGCGTGCGTGGGAACTGCTTACGATGATCAACCCGGTAAACCATGCGGGATCTCAGGAGAAGATCGCAACCTACAAGGTAGAACCGTATGTTGTCGCTGCCGATGTATATGCGGTCTCTCCGCACATTGGCCGCGGTGGATGGACATGGTACACTGGATCGGCCGGCTGGATGTACCGGCTTATCGTGGAATCACTCCTGGGGCTGAGGCTTGAAGTAGATAAACTGCGTTTCGAGCCGTGCCTCCCTGCGGATTGGGAGTCGTTTAAGGTGCATTACCGATACCGGGAAACGCTCTATCATATCACTGTACGGCAAACACCCGCCGGCAGTGGTGAGACAAGTGTGACCGTCGATGGTGTTAAGCAACACGACAAGGCCATCCCCCTTGTTGATGACCGTCAGGAACACTCGGTCGAGGTGAGGATTATATATCACTCTTCTTGATGAGACGTATCCCATTACGCTCGATGATAATAAGCCGTTTCTTGTAAAGAGCGCCTATTGCTTTTTTGTATGTCTTTTTGCTTACCCCGAACAAACTGTAGATATATTCAGGCGGGCTTTTATCGGTTACGGAAACAAACCCGCCAGCTGCTCTTAGTTTATCGATAATCTTTGCAGATACCTCATCAACCTTTTCAAGTCCGGGTTTTTGAAGGCAGAGATCTATCTTCCCGTCGTCCCGCAACTTCTTTATAAATCCTTTTATATGTTGTCCTTTTCTTAAGGGCTGAAACACCTCGTTCTTATAAAGCAGGCCCCATTGCGAGCTGTTGATCATGGCCTTATAACCCAGCTCGGTGCGGTCGCCGATCACCAATTCCACACTCTGGCCTTCCTGAAATCCGATTGGTTGCTTTTCAGTTAATTTGACCAGGTTTGATCCTTTACGCATTAAGATCCTTCTTCATGGCATCCACGTTCGACACAGGCTGTTTATTGCATATCGCATTGATAAGTTTATCTTTTACTAATGTTTTTTCACAGCTGGAAATGGATGGAGTTGAGCGACATTTCTGCTCAGCCAGTGCATCAGATGTTCCAAATCTCGACCTATCATCTCGTCCGAGTCTTTCCAGCTGATTTCCTGGCAGATCCCATCCCGGGTTAAGTTCTAAGGCTTTAAAGTAATCCTTTTTTGCATTTTCAATATCCCCGATCCTTTCATAAAAAATTCCCCGGTTGTAATACGCCATATAAGAGTAAGGATTTATCTCAAGGGATTTGGTATATGCCTCCAGCGCCTCGGCTTTTCTGCCCATATCGTCATAGACATTTCCTAAAGAAATATATGCATCAAACATCAAAGGAGAAAATTCAATCGCTTTATTGAGATTAAATAGTGCATTTTCCTTTTGTCCCAGATCTGAAAGCGTTACCCCGAGATTAAAATAGGCCTCAGCAAATTTAGGGTCTAAATCTATAGCCTTTGTATATTCATTAATAGCCTCGGTATATCTGGCCTGTGCCTTATAAACATTCCCGAGATTGTTATGAAGTCCTGAAGAGGATGGGCTTAATTCAATCGCTTTCAGGTAATTATTTTCTGCTTCAGCATACATTCTCTTTTCCTGATACAGATTTGCAAGATTGCTGTAGGGCCTTGATTTGAAGGGGGATTTTTCGATAGTGTCTTTCCATATCGATACCCCATCCTGCCAGAGCATATTTCTATTTATGGTCAGGGCTGAAAATATTATTAATACCGAGGCGATAAAGACGATCAAAAAATTTCTGCTTTTTTCTTTGAGAAGTCTTTCTGCTGATATGAAAAGCCCTGTCAGAAAAGAAGAAATAAGCCCGGAGGAAGGAAGATATAACCTGTGTTCGAAGATCACATCTCTTATCGGGATAATGCTCGATTCAACAGACAGGGTGATATAGAACCAGAAGATCCCAAAAGGAATAAGCAACGCATTATCTTTCTTAACCCTTGAAAATATCAGGGATGCCGAAGAAATGATCAGGAGATGTAAAGACAGCGATAAAAGCACAGATGGTTCCAGGAAAGATCTGGATATCCGGTAATCATAATCGAGATTCTGACCTGCAGGTATTAACATTAATCCTATATAAGTCGCTATTACTCTGAACTGTGTGAACAAGTACTCCGCCCGTCCGATATTTTCAGCTTCTTTTGATTTTTCGCTGATCTCTCCTAAGAGTTCTCCTATCGGGACATCGGTGTTTATAAACCTGAGGGGGATAATTAAAAATGACAGTATAAAAGGCATCAAATATATAACAGATTTTGCCCTGTAATTGTCTCTGTCGATGCCGAAGCGCAGAAACCATTCGCACATTATTATTATCAGGGGAAGCGTCAAGGCTATCTCTTTTGTCTTCATTGCCAGAATTGCAGAGAGGATAGAAAGAAAATAATATGACAGGTGTTTTTTTGATAAAAACCTTCTATTAAGAGAATAGTCAATGGATGCCTTTATATACATAATGACGGAAAAAAGAAAAAATAGTGTCGATAATGATGTAAATCTCTGGACAATATAAGTTACAGCGCCTGTCTGGATCGGATGAACAAGGAATATTAGAGAGGTGAATACTGCAATAAATTGATTTTTACTTGATGAACCATCCGGTAAAAGATTTTTCAGGAGAATACTATAAAGAAAATATACCATGATAGCGTTGCAGATATGGATTAAGGTATTTGTAACATGGTAAGCATTGACATTCAGCATAGAGAAATAATAATTTAATGAAAACGTCAGATATCCTATATCCCTTGAGCCTGAAGGAGGAATAAAATTCCAGATATTTCTTATCAATATGTTATTTGCAATATTCGTATAATCATCAAAAAGAAAGGGGGCATCGAACGTATTGAAATAGAGAATAAAGCCTGTTATAAAAGAAAATAATACAAAGAAAAAAGAAAAATATTTTCTTGAAAGATTCACTTTTATAGTTCAGGTTTTCGAGAGTTTTGTATAGTACTCTATTTCCAGAAGCCTTCTTTTAATGTCTATTCCCGATGAATAACCACCGATGGAACCATCTGATTCTATTATCCTGTGACATGGAAAGATGATAGGTATCGGATTCTTGCCAAGTGCATTGCCTACAGCCCTGAACGCATGAGGTTTTCCGATTCTTGTTGCCAGCCATTTATATGTTTTTGTCTCTCCGTATGGGATATTCTTAAGAGCATTCCAGACACTTATTTCAAAATCTGTCCCTTTAATAAAGGTTGATTTGCATGTAAATTCAGTCCTGAGCTTCTCAAAGTATTCAGAGAGTTCTCTTTTCACAAGAGAAGAGTTTTCAGTTTGTTTAAGGAGTATTTCTCCTGGTTTACTGAAAGATATGCCGGTTAAACTGTCGGCGCTGAAAATGAGATACAGATCGCCTATAGGGCTCTCAAGAATATCATAATGCTCAATATGGTCCGACCTTTTCCTTTTCATCTTGTTCTCTTGAGTAAACCTCCACTCGATTGCCGCCTTTGTTAATAGCGATCGATAGAGCTCTCTCTGCACATAATATAAACTCTTCTGTGGTCTGGCCGTCAAGGAATACTATCCCGACACTTGCTGTTATTTTACCTTTTGGTTGAGACTCTTCATGGAGGAAAGGATAATTTTTTATGATGGCATTGAACCTGTTGCTGAGCGAAAGCCCTGCAGAAATAACAGTGTTTGGCAGCATTATGGCAAAGGCGTCTCCTCCGTATCGAACTACAACATCTGATCCGCGTATATTTTTTCTCAGCAGTTCCGATACCTTTTTCAGGACAATATTTCCGTAATAGTCTCCATGGCTCTTGACATATTGCCCGAAGAAATCTATATCCAATAATACAAGGTTAAGCGGCAGCTTGTAACGTGATGCCCTCTCAACCTCCTGGGCGAGCCTTATCTGGAAATATCTATGGCTGAAAAGACCTGTTAGTTCATCTATGAGGCCGGCACGCTTTGGATAAAGCACCTCCAGTTCCTTTATATGACCTATCAACTCTTTTGTGTCAAAAGCCTGTTTCCTTACAATGCGCTCTATTTTTCCGACAAGCGAAATCCTGTCTTCTACCGAGATATCCCGTTCAGTCAAAATAAATATAGGGATATCTTTTGTAGAATGATTTTCCTTTAACTCTTTAATCACATCAAATCCAAGCATATCAGGAAGGACAAAGTCCATAAGTATCAGGCTTGGGCGCAGGGCTGTTGCCAGATCTATTCCTCTTTTTCCACCAGAGGCTGTATATATCAAAAATCCCTGTGGTTCAAATATTTCCTTGAAATAGTTGGCGACACTTTCTTCAGACTCGATTACAAGTATAGAAATCGGTATGGTGAGTTTACCTTTTGCCATATTGATCTCCTCGAGCTTTGAAAGCAGGGCGTCTTTATCAAGGGGCTTTAGCAAATAATCTGTTGCGCCAAGGGCAAAGGCAAGATCCTTATTGTCAACAATTGAATGTATTATTACCGGAATATCTGAAGTCTGCGAGTCGGTTTTAAGTTCCTGCAGCACTTCCCAGCCATCCTTTTTGGGCAGCATAACATCAAGGGTTATTGCAAATGGTTTTAAATGCCCGGCTTTTTCGATAGCCTCTTCTCCATTAAACGCATGAGCTACTTTATAACCTGCCTGAGTTAAATGAATTGTCAGAAGCTCGGCTGTTGCGGTGTCATCCTCTACTACCAGTATTAAAGGCGCCTCTTCTTTCATCCACGGAAAATTTAGTCCGATTGCTTCGGGTTCTTCAGGTTTTATTGCTTCAACAGGAGATGTTACAGGGACTGTAAATGAAAATATGCTCCCTTTTCCGAGATCACTTTCAACAGAGATGTTCCCGCCGTGGATCTCTACGAGTTTTTTGCTTAGCGCAAGACCGAGTCCCGCACCCCCGTATTCCCTTGAGAGAGTTGTGTCAACCTGTTCAAATTCATCGAAGATTCTGTCTTTGTCACCCGGACCAATCCCTACCCCGGTGTCCCAGACAGAAAACTTCAAACATTCAATGTTGGGTTGAGACCATGCATTACTGGCCTCGGGGTTATCTTCTCGTGAAATTTTAATGCCGGTCTTGCCGCCTTCCGGAGTGAATTTTATTGCATTTGAAATCAGGTTATAGAGAATCTGCTTGATCTTTATCCTGTCAGCAGTTATAAGGTCAACATCTTCTTCTGTCTGTACGTCAATTTCAATGGATTTGCTTTCGGCAAAGGGCTGCATTATATTAAGCACATCCTCCATTAGATCACTGACCCGAAATGTTTCGTAAACCATCTCGTATTTGCCGGCCTCGATCTTTGCGATATCAAGGACATTGTTAATAAGTTCAAGCAGATGTTTTCCTGCGGAATGAATGTTTTTTGCATACCGGTCCTGATTATCTGTCAGAGGGCCGAATGTTTTTTCCAATAAAACATTTGAAAACCCGAGAATTAAGTTAAGAGGGGTTCTTAATTCATGGCTTATATTTGCAATGAACCTGCCTTTTATCTGATTAAGTCTCTCTAGTTCTTTGTTTGTCCTTTCGAGCTCATCTGTTCTCTGAAGAACTTTTTTCTCCAGATTTATATTCAGTTCTTCCAGTTCCCTTGTCTTATTTTCCAGAGCGCTTTTTAAATAAAGTTCTTCCTTAAGGCTGTGCAGGACAAAAATACCTCCAAAATTTGTATCAAATTTATCCTTCAGAACTGCGGCATTCAGCTTGACATCAAATTCCCTGCCTTTTGAATCAACGACCGTAACTTCATGTCCTTTCAGATATGCCTTTCTTTCCAGGCCCTTTTTAATAGAACTTGCAGTATCCCCATTTTTTATTATAGATGTTATTGTTTTGCCAAGGATATCATCTCTCGTATACCCAAGCAATTCAGTCGCGGATTCATTGTTTGATATAATAAGACCGTTAGAATCTGTTATCAGTACAATGTCATTGCAGGCTTCTATCAGATTTGAAAATTTTATTCTGTATTCATCCAGTCCCCTGATGAGTGCGAACCTGTCTATAGCGATAGCAATAATTGCAGTTGCAAGTGTTAGGGATGTTTTCTGTCTTTCAGAGAATTTTCTTGGTTTAAAGTCATTGATATACAATATGCCGGCAACCTCTCCCCTCAACAAGATTGGATGAGCCAGAATAGCCCTGATCTTTTCACTCAACATCGCAGGATTATTTGAGAAATCTACTTTTGAGGTATCAGATAGTTCAGCGGGCTCTTTTTTGTTTAAGACTTTCTCGATCAGCGCCTCCGGCAAAATACTCCATGCCATATTTTCGATGAACCTTTTACTGAGGCCTTTCGAAGCAATAAGCTTCATCTGCCCGCTCTCATAAATTGTTATGCTGCCAGCAGGTGCATCAGTAATATCAATGGCCTTTGATAGCATCATTTCGTAAAATTCTTTCAGGGAATCTGCAGAACACAGGTTTGCAGCAAGATTATATAAAATTCTCAGGTCCGCTTCTGTTTTAATTACCTCTATCTTTGCCCTTTTCTGTTTCTCTATTATCTCCCACAGAAACCTTGCTCCAAAACCTTCAATTACCTCGATCCTGTTTTTAAAGGCCGATCTGATCTCATTGGTGATATTTGTATCGCCTGTTACATTGATAACCATATCAGGTTTGACAGAGACAAGGGATTGAATATCTGCAAATGCAGGGATATTCCATTTCCTGGCAAGGACGACTCCTGGTGCCTCTTGCTTGTTTTCGTACACACCAACAAGTTTGGCATTTGGATCCCCTCGCAGAAGTGAAATAATAGCGCTGCCGCCAATACCACCCCCGGCTATAGCTATCTTAAACATACTGATATCCCCTTTTTGATATCATATTCATCATATTAAGGAATATAGCTGTCAATTCAGGATCCCACTGTCCGGAATATCGTTCGGATTCTATGTTCAGCAAAGCGCCTTCAACCGTCTTTGTATTTCTATATGGCCTGATCGATACCATCGCATCGAACGAATCCAGAATAGAAAGTATCCTTGCCATTAAAGGGATGTCTTCACCAGAGAGTTTATCAGGGAAACCAGCGCCGTCCCATCTCTCATGATGAAACCTGATTGCGGGTAGTATCTCCCGCAATGATAAAAGAGGACGGCATATATTTTCCCCGATCAGAGTATGTTTTTTAATAGCTTGCGTCTCGTCTTCGGTCAGTTTCCCCGGCTTGTTTAGAATTTTTTCGCTGAGGCCTATTTTGCCGATATCATGCAGTATTCCTGCTTTTTTCAAAAGTTCCTGATCTTTAAGTGGAAAGCCAAGGAATGAAGCAAATTCTTTAGAGAGTTCTCCAACTCTTGTAGAATGTCCTTTTGTATATGGATCTCTTGCCTCCATGGCAACAGCAAGAGTCATGATTATATTTTCAGAATGATCAAGTTCCTCATGAAGTTTTTTTAACTTTAGGAGAGATTTAATTTTTGTAATTAATTCTAATGTGTCAAAGGGCTTGCTTATAAAGTCATCTGCGCCTGATTCTATACCTGTTATTCTGCTTTTAGTGTCATTCAATGCAGTAAGTAAAATAATCGGGAAAAAGCGTTTCTTTGATAAATTCTTAATAGTCTTGCATAATTCAAACCCATTTACACCCGGCATCATAACATCAAGGACAGCAATATCAACGGTGTATTTATTATAAATTTCCAGAGCAGAAGAAGAATCCAATGCCGTATGAACAATAAAGCCGGCTTTCTGGAAAATTGCCTCCAATAATTCCAGGTTTGATTGTATATCATCAACAACCAGAATAGAAGGCATCTCCTCTTTTATAAGACTTAAGGGAGGAACCATGAAAAGATTAAAGCATTATATAAAAAAAATGTCAAGAAAAATCATTAAGAATAATATGTTATAAGATAAACCTAATTTAATGCTTAAAGTATTCAGATCATTCTAATCCCAAGATAGTAACAACAAGATTGATTATCGAGGTCATTTATAAATGATCTTTCTATGCCATCATCAAAAAGGATTCTAACCAGGCAGAATCCCCCTGAAAGAATAGAGTGTTTTTCTTCAATAACTTCGCCCTTACCCCAGAAAGAAAAACGAACATGTTCGACCCTATCTCCTATGCGCAAATATAATCTGGGTTGCATAATTATATTATAAGAAAATTTCAAAAATAATAAATGTGACAGTTAACCTAAGTAGATATAATTAAAGAAATGTTAAATGTATTGGAAATAATCATATATTAATAATGAGACTTGAATGTTGCTGCTGCCAACACCATTTTTTCACATTTTTTTATCTGTTTCCTGTAAAATTTATTTATAATTTATAAGCGCAGAACGTATCAGGGATAAAATAAGATATAAAAAATATTTTCAAAAATCAATTTATAAGGCAAACCATATTTTATGATTACATTTTCTCAAAAAGATCATGAAGCTGTAAAAAGTGGAAAAATTACTTTAACATTCAGAGACTGGGGAACCCTGTCATTGAAAAAAAATAAAATATATAAATCTTCTAATTTGGGATTATTGAGGATACTTGATATAGGCTTTAAAAAATTATCAGATATAACAATTGATGAGGTCAAGAAATCCGGGCATAGAAGCCTTCATAAATTCAAAGATGAATATGAAGAAAAGGCAAATAGGAAAGTAGATTTCAATACAGAGGCTACTGTAAGAATAGAATTTGAATATTTAGGCGAGGATATAGAAAATAAAAAAAGGCTTATGGGCAAGGTAACACCAATGGAACTATATGAAATTAAAGAAAAAATATTGATTTTGGACGAAAAAAGCGATTTTCCATGTGCAATAAAAACATTGAAAACATTGTCTAAAAATGGTACTTTATTTCTAAAAGATCTCGAAAAAATACTTAAGATACCTGCTGAGAAGATAAAACAGAACATGCGTGAATTAAAAGATTTAAATCTTATTTATAGCGACAGTAAAAAAGGATATTCCTTAACGCCTTTAAGCTTAAAACTGTTCAGGATTTTAAATAATAAATGAAATTGACTCATATGCCCTTATTGGCACTTTGAAAAATTGTTCCACGTGGAACAATTTACAATAGAAAATAACATGAATAAGATTATCGCAATAGTGAACCAAAAAGGCGGAGTTGGAAAAACTACGACTGCAGTTAATCTTGCTGCCTCCCTTGCCCTTGCCGGAGAAAACATCCTTCTCATAGACATAGACCCTCAGGGAAATTCAACATCAGGGCTTGGGATTTCAAGGGATGGCCTGGCAAATACATTATATGACGTTCTTTCGAGAAGATGCGGTATAAAAGATGTTTTATTAGATACAACTATTGAGCATTTAATGCTTGTTCCATCAAGTATTGACCTGCTTGGATCCGAGATCGAGCTTATTAAAATGGAATCACGTGAATATATACTTTCAAATGCAATATCAGAGACAAAAAATAATTACCGTTATATATTTATTGACTGTCCGCCTTCCCTTGGGCTATTGACCTTAAATGCTCTTGTCGCTGCTGATTCAGTGATAGTGCCTGTTCAATGTGAATATTATGCCCTGGAAGGGCTCGGTCTTTTAACAAGGACCATTCGTCTTGTAAGGGGGTCTTTTAACCCAAGCCTGGATATTGAAGGTATTTTACTGACCATGTTTGATACAAGGAACAGTCTTGCCCATCAGGTTGTATCTGAAGTGAGAAAACATTTTGGAGACAAAGTATATAAAACAATAATACCGAGGAATGTTGCCTTGGGAGAGGCCCCGAGCCATGGTAAGCCTGTTCTTCTTTATGATGTTAGGTCCCGGGGAGCTCAGAGTTATCTTTCCCTTGCAAAGGAGATACTAAGTGAAAACGGCACTAGGCAAAGGACTTGATGCCCTCATCCCTGAAAAGGGAGAAGAGGTCCTATATATAGATATTGACCGGATAAGACCCAGCAAACAGCAACCCCGGAAGTTTTTTGATGAAAAGGCATTAAAGGAATTAGCAGCCTCTATTAAAGAAAAGGGCGTATTACAGCCTATTATTGTTTCGCGAACTGGCGATGGCACTTTTAATCTTATTACAGGAGAACGCAGGTGGAGGGCAAGCCTGCTTGCAGGGCTTAAGAAAGTTCCAGCGCTTATTAAAAATATAGCATCCAAAGACTCACTTGAGATAGCCCTTATCGAAAATATTCAGCGAGAGGACTTAAATCCAATAGAGACAGCAGAGGCCTTCAACCGATTGGTTAAGGAGTTTGATTTAACTCAGGAGGAACTTTCAGACAGGGTTGGAAAAGAAAGGGCAACCGTTGCGAATTATCTCAGACTCCTAAAACTACCGGATGAAATTAAGACTATGATATACAGTGGAAGTTTAAGCATGGGACATGCACGGGCATTATTGTCTATAGAGGGTAGAACTTCCCAGGTAGAGGCTGCAAGAAAAATAATTAAAAATGGTTTGAGCGTCAGAGAAGCAGAATTATTGGCAAAAAAGGTCTCAAGACCGCCAAAACCAGGTGTAAGGAAAGATCCTCAGATATTGTCTCTTGAAGAGAAATTGATCAAGCACTTGGGAACAAGGGTCCGCATTTTACATAAAGGGAAAAAAGGCGGACAGATAGAAATAGAATATTACTCTCTTGAAGAGTTAGACAGACTTTTAGAGATTCTATTGGCATGAATAATATTTTAATCACAGGCATTCCAGGCATCGGCAAAACAACTTTAATAAGGAAAATTTCTGAGATATTCAAAGAGTTTAATCCAGCAGGATTTTATATATCTGAAATTATAGAAGATGGAGTCAGGACAGGTTTTGAACTTGTCAGCCTTTACGGAGACAGTAGGGTCCTCTCGCATATAAATTTAAAAACTAAATACATTGTAGGGAAATATAAAGTTGATATTAAAGGGTTCGAAAACATGCTTGATAATATCTTCTCAAGGGAGAAAAAGACAGGATTATATATTATTGATGAAATAGGAAAAATAGAATGCAAATCCAAAAAATTCTCGAAACTGATTATTGAACTTCTTAATTCAGACAAGCCGGTTGTTGCATCTATTTCTGATAAAGGCACAGGCCTTATTCATGATATAAAAAAACGGAACGATATCAAGCTATTTGAGATAACCCCCAATAATATCGAACTATTGCTTAAAGAATTGACAATGGAAATTCGGGACCTTTTATTAGAATAGAGCAATGCCTGCCGCCGAAATGCCTAAAAATATAAAAACAGGCCTCGAATTTATCGAAAGACAATGGCCAAAGAGCCTCCTGAATTCAAGAATTGGTTTGTTAGTCCATCCCGCATCAGTAAACAAGTCCCTTGATCATGCTGTCGACATTTGTCTAAAATCTAAAAAGTTCAGGATAAAGGCATTATTCGGGCCTCAACATGGTCTTTATGGAGAAACCCAGGATAATATGATCGAATGGGAAGGCTTTCCTGATCGCAAAACAGGTATTCAAGTATATAGTCTTTATGGGAAAGCCCGAAGACCGAAACCAGATATGCTCAAAAATATTGATGTCATGGTTGTTGATTTGCAGGATATAGGGGCAAGGTATTATACATTTATCTGGACACTGGCCCTTGTTATGGATGCATGTCAGGACTTGAACAAAACATTAATTGTTCTTGACAGACCAAATCCGGTCGGTGGTCATATTCTTGAAGGGCCGGTCTTGAGGCCGGAGTATAAATCTTTTGTCGGCTTGCATCCTTTGCCGGTACGGCATGGCATGACAATAGGGGAGATCGCTATTTATCTGAAGGATTTCTTCTACAAAAAACTTGACCTGCATATTATCCGGATAAAAGAATGGGAAAGAAAGATTTGGTTCGATAAAACAGGGCTTCCCTGGGTACTTCCGTCTCCTAACATGCCGACAATCGACACAGCAATAGTATATCCGGGAATGTGCCTTCTTGAAGGCACTAACCTGAGTGAAGGGCGCGGCACTACAAGGCCATTCGAAATATTCGGAGCTCCTTTTATTGATCCTAATACCCTGATAAAGAGGCTTAAAAGATTCGGTCTTTTAGGCGTTGTTTTCCGTCCATTATATTTTCTTCCGACCTTCCAAAAGTATGCAGGCAGACTCTGTGGAGGCGCTCAAATTCATGTGATCGATAGAGAGAAATACAAACCTTTCAAGACAGCTGTTGCAGTACTGAAAGCCATACATGACCTGTACCCAAAACACTTTAGCTGGAAAGAACCGCCATATGAGTATGAAGAAGTGCTCCTGCCGATAGACATACTTGCAGGCACGGACAGACTGCGGAAATATATTGAAGAAGGGACTGAATTAAAGGAGATGGAGGCATGGTGGAATGATGAGTTGAATGAGTTTGACAAAAAAACAAGAAGAAAATATCTTTTATATTAGTGGAAACGATAAATGTTTTTATTTTAGCAGCTGGATTTGGTGAAAGGTTAAGACCCATAACTGATCATATTCCAAAACCATTACTTCCAGTCATTGGTAAGCCTGTTCTTGGAACGATCCTCGATAGGATTTCCTCTCTTTCAGTTAAACAGATAGGTATAAACATGCACCATAAACATGAAATGCTCCTGAACTGGTTAAAGGAATCTTCATATTCTGAAAAAATAAAACTCTTTTACGAAGACAAAATACTCGGGACGGGCGGGGCACTAAAAAATGCAGAATCTTTTCTAAGAGGATCTGTTTTCCTTGTACATAATTCTGATGTCCTGTCTGATATAAATCTTGATAGATTGGTCAGGGAACACCAGTCATCAAAAAACATTGTTACTCTTGCTGTTCAGAATAATCAGAAATTCAATAATGTCTGGATTGATAAAGAGGGGCTGTTGAAGTTTATAGGAAAAACTGCCCTTGAAGATCATAAAGAATTATATCCAACAACCTTTACAGGGATTGCTGTATATTCTCCTGAATTCCTGGATTTTTTGCCGTCAGGAAATTCAAGCATTATTAATGCATGGCTCAGGGCTGAATCCTCCGGCTTAAAGGTCGGGACTGTAGATTTTAGCGGTTGCAGATGGAGTGATATCGGCAGCCCTAGTGCCTATTATTCGGCTGTCATTGAGACATTAAAAGAAGATGGAGAAAATGTTTATATCCACCCTTCAATTGATTGTAACAGGGTTGATATCAATGGTTGTCTGGTCATGGAAAAGGGTGTTATTGTTGAAAGGGAAGCCTCGCTGACAAACTGTATTTTACTTCCGGGCGCTAAGGTATCGAGAGATTCTGAATTACAAAATGCTATAATCGGGCCTGATTATGTTCTCAATATAGAAGAACCTCTATCCTTTCCGATCCCTGATTACTATATTCTCTTTATAAAGGATTTCTTAAAAGAAAATTCTGAGTCAATCTCGATGTCTCTAATCGGCACAGGAGGTTCTGATAGAAAATATTACAGAATTAAGGATAAGGAAAAGACTGTAATCCTTATGGAATGCATTGGAACAGACCCTGATTATCAGAGACATATTACATACACGCTGTTTTTTAAAAAATATTCTATACCAGTCCCCGAACTGCTTACACCCGCTATAAGTAAAGGGGGGGAAGATGTGGGTAAGCTCGCACTCTTTGAGGATCTGGGAGATCTTTCTTTATATTCCTGGCTTAAATGCAGTAAAGAACCAGAAAGGGTGGAGAAGCTTTACAGGCTTGCCCTGGATATTGTTGTTAATTTGAATACAATTGTTGCCAAAAATGTTACGGAATGTCCTATGCTTCAATCAAGACTTTTTGATTATGAACATCTCAGATGGGAAACCAGTTATTTTATTGAGAGATTTGTTATTGGACTAAACAGGGTTGATATTAAAGAGAGGGAAAAACTCAATAAAGAATTCGACAGACTTGCTCGTAAGGTTGACACTTTCAGGAAGTCAATAGTGCATAGAGATTTTCAATCACAGAATATAATGGTTACAAGGGGAGATATCCCGAGACTTGTTGATTATCAGGGAGCGAGAATAGGACCGTCTGCGTATGATATCGCATCTGTTTTGTGGGACCCCTACGCGAGACTCGAAGACAATATGCGTGAAAGATTGCTTAATTATTATATTGAAAGAATGAAGCTTTTCTCAGATAATGATTTTGATGAAACCGAATTCAGGCAGACAATTCTTCCATGCCGGCTGCAACGCCATATGCAGGCCCTTGGAGCATACAGTTTTCTTTCCATGGTAAAAGGAAAGAAGTATTTTCTGAAATATATACCGCAGGCACTTCAATATCTTAAAGAGGAAGTTGCACTTATAAAAAACGAGTATCCTGTTTTATATGAGTTGGTTAAAGATTTATTAAGGTTCCAATAATTGAATAGACATTATCTCAAAAATCTCCCCTCGCCCCTCTTTGCTAAAGAGGGGTCATCCCTCCCTTTGGCAAAGGGAGGTTAGGAGGGATTTTATTGAAACCATGTAAATCCTATTATGAGAACATTAGTATATGAAAAAACTGAATATTGATTTTGATGAACTCCAGAAGGCGATGGAAGATACTGAAAGAGATGCATTTGACTATTTCCTGGATATCGGGACAGGAGATATTATTATCCTGTCAGAGGATATTATAAGCAGAGCACAACAAGTCCTTGATGAGAGCTATGATGAAGATATGGCAGAGTATGAAGAGGTCGAATTTGACGAGGAGCACGATATCCCTGAATGGATGGAGGACGAAATCGAACTGGCACTTGGTATTTTCCTTTTTGAAAAAGACCGCTATGTTAGAATACCTGAAAGAGATCACGGGAGCGGATTTACAGCCATGAGAGAATTTACAGACAGCCTTGAAGACTTACAGTTAAGAGAGCATCTCCAGAACATCCTTGACGGCAAGGGAGCATTCAGGAAATTTAAAGATGCGCTTGCCCCATATCCAAAAGAGAGAAAGCAATGGTACGGCTTTAATGCAAAGTTTGCAAAGAAAGAGATAGAGATATGGCTCAAGTCCATAGGTGTTGAATTCAATAACGACAATAAAATATGACAATACGTGAACAGACAGAAGAACTGGAAGGAGAAATCCTCCATAAGAAAGCATGTCTTAGCGCCAAAAGTAAAGGACGTGCTGTGCAGGAAAAGGAAGGCGAGATCCGCACATCCTTTCAGCGTGACAGGGACAGGATAATACATTCAAAGGCATTCAGACGACTCAAACACAAAACACAGGTGTTCCTGGCGCCACAGGGCGACCACTACAGGACACGCCTTACTCATGTGCTTGAAGTCTCACAGATAGCAAGGACAATAGCAAGGGCACTACGGCTTAATGAGGACCTGACAGAGGCTATAGCATTGGGTCACGACCTCGGACATACACCCTTTGGACATGCAGGGGAAATGATATTAAGAGAGATCCACCCCGGAGGCTTTGATCATTATAAGCAAAGCCTCCGGGTAGTTGATTTTCTCGAGCGTGATGGACAGGGACTGAATCTTACATATGAGGTAAGAAACGGTATCGTTAAGCATTCAAAGGGCAAGGGGCTTATTATCCCTGATAAAAAGTCTGACCGGGCAGAAACGCTCGAAGGCCAGGTAGTGCGTGTCTCGGACCTCATAGCATATGTTAACCATGACCTCGATGACGCGCTCCGGGCAGAGGTAATAAAAGGATCTGATATACCCAAAAAGATCATAAAGATACTTGGGGACTCCCATGCTAAAAGGATAGATACTATGGTAAGGGATTTTATTTACAGTTCACGCGAGACCGACCTTGAAGAATTGAGAATGAGCGAATCCGTGTCCGAGGTTGCTTATATGCTGAGAGACTTTCTTTACGATTATGTCTATGAAAGCCCGGTAATTATCAGGGAATTCAAAAAGGCAAAGAAGATATTGAAAGACCTTTATGAATATTACCTGGAGCATATCGAGGAGGTATTTACAGATATACCTTCCGAGAAAAAAATAAACAAAAACCGGATGGTCTGCGATTTCATCGCCGGCATGACGGACAGCTTTGCGTTAATGACTTACGAAAGGATTTTCCTTCCCCAGCAGTGGACAGTGATGTGATTTCTTTCAAGCCTGAGCTTTAATTATTTTACCCGCACACTTTTTACTCCTGACGGCCGCCATGAAGGAGAGATTACACCGGCGTTTCTTTTCTGCGTTATATAAGAGGCCCATGTAAGTTTGAAATCGCCATACCTGTCATTAATAAGATCCATTGCCTGAAGTATGGATCTCCTCCTTCTCTCTTCCTCTATCAGGGGTATCTGGTTAGTATCCTTAACAAGGTCTGACAGGCATATGCCGAGAAGTCTTATTCTGTCCTTAAGACGGATGCTGTCGAGCAGCTTTACAGCTCTCTCATATATGACATGAGTATCGTTTGTGCAATCCTGTATTTTCGCCTGTTTAGAGAATGTCTCAAAGTCAGCATATCTTATGGTCAGAGATATTGTTTTCCCTATGTATTCATGCTTCCTTGCCCTTTTTCCCACCATCTCGCTCAGCTTAAGCAGGTATGTTTCCACCTTTTCCCTGTCCGATATATCTGTTGGGAGTGTCATGCTGTGGCCAATGGATTTAGGATCTTCCTCTTTTACTATAAAAGGCCTGTCCCAAATCCCCTGTCCCATTGCCTTAAGGATTTCACCTAAGATGCCGAACCTGCTTCTAAGGAGGCTTGCAGGCGCCCTGGCAAGCTCCCCGCAAGTCCTGATGCCCAAGAGCGCAAGTTTTTTCTCTATCTGTGAGCCGATGCCCCACAGTTCGCTTGCCGGTATATTTTCAAGCGCTGTCCCCATATCATCCTGCTTAATCCACATTAGCCCGTCTGGTTTTGCAAGATCGCTTGCAAGTTTTGCAATAAGGATGTTAGGGCCGATACCTATGGTGCAGTTTATACCGAATTGTTCCCTGATAGATTTTTTAATAGAGATGCCGATGGCTTCAGGCCCTCCGAAAAGATGCTGAGAGGCCGTTATATCGAGAAAGGCTTCATCAATAGAATAGACTTCAATATCAGGAGTAAACCGGTTATATATCCTGCAAAACTCTCTGCAGGTGTATGTATATTTTTCATTGTCTCCTATTACAAAGATAAGGTCAGGGCAGAGCTTCTTTGCCTCATAGATATTCATCCC
Organism: Nitrospirota bacterium; assembly: GCA_021813425.1. Classification (GTDB taxonomy): domain Bacteria; phylum Nitrospirota; class Thermodesulfovibrionia; order Thermodesulfovibrionales; family UBA6898; genus JAKAKQ01. Next base: position 7,415 of record JAKAKQ010000047.1, on the reverse strand, counting down.
TGTTTTTACGCCGTATTTCCGCGCTTCATATGAACGGGTTGTGACAACAGTCCTTCCCCCAGAGCCGATAACCGCAATCGGCTTTCCCCTGAGCCGGGGGTTCGTCTTCTGCTCTACAGAGGCAAAAAAGGCATCCATGTCCACAACCAGAATAATTTTCTCCATTATCCGGTCTCCAGCGCCTCAAGTTTCCACAGTAGTGTATCTGAGTTAAAACTTATCTCATAGAGGGTTCCCCCGTCTGTTACTGAAAAATGATGTATAACTGTCCTTCCTTCAGTAGTTTTCCACTGGTATGTTATTTCCTTTATTTCAAATGCACGCTTTCCCCACAGAAATTTTATCGGCCTGATCTTGCATGATAATGATGGATTAAAAGACACAATAACACTTATGGGCTCGTCAACGGTCTCCATCGGGGTCTCCTGGATATACTATACATTTGTATAGTATAGATGTCAAGAGACTGAATTTGTGAGAATATTTTGCAGAAGCTGTCGGTAATTATTCTTCTTGCATTGCTATGCAGGCAACAGGACACGCATCAGCAGCATCCTGGCAGTTGCACTCCTTGCATGCCTGTGCGTTTATAACATATGCCTTTCCATCATCCTGCACTTTAAACACATCCGGACACATGGCCTCGCAGGTTCCGCATCCTTCACATGCATCATAATCAATAACAGGTATTTTCATTGTCTGTTCCTCCGGGAAATTTTATATCTATATTTTAAAACAATTTGCTGTTTAACGCTATTGCACTTGGGGTCAGTACAGTCCAAAATAAAATTTAATTTAATGAAGAAAGGCGGGATGGAGCCTGCCTGCCGGCAGGCAGGAATAAACATAATAACGACTCCTTGTAACGCCCCCTCTTATCCCCCTCTTAAGTTAAGAGGGGGAAGGGGGAGTTATGATTCCAAGCGTGCTCTTGAGCGCGATAATCATCAAAATAATAAGTGCAGTCCCAATTATCATGTCGGCCTGTCCCGCAGCTCTGTATATGCGGGGTTTATTGTGTCTATGAGGCATTCCGCCTTTCTTCTGTTTTTATTTTGGACAGACATAGCTTGGGGTAATAATCAGTTTTTGTGATATAATGCAACGGCAATGAATATAAAAAGACTTGTTAAAAAAGACGTATCCGTTCTAAGGGCATATAATGCAAAGGAGATCCCCTGCAGGGTAAAGCTCGATGCAAATGAAAGTCCCTATGGTTTCAGAACAGCATTGAAAGCTGCAGGTAAGATTAATACCAACAGATACCCGGACCCCGAGGCTAAGGCGCTAAAGGGACTTATCGCAAAAGGTCTTGGAATAAAGCAGGACAACATCCTTCAGGGGAACGGCTCTGATGAACTGATCTATTATCTTGTCGCTGCATTCGGAGGCCCGGTCCTGTACCCGGTCCCCACTTTTTCTATGTACGGGATTATTTCACAGGCGCTCGGAGAGAAAAGGATAGCGATTTTCCTTGATAAAGAATTCGACCTCGATACAGACAGGATATTATCTGCGATTAAAAAAGACAGACCCAAACTTATATTTCTCAGCAGCCCGAATAATCCTACAGGCAACTGTTTTTCTTCAGACAGGATATTAAAGATAATCGAGGCCTCAAAAGGCATTGTCATTGTTGATGAGGCATACCAGCCGTTTGCGAGCGAGAAGGGGTTTCTGCCTTTAATGAAGGATTATAAGAATCTCGTCATTATGAGGACATTAAGCAAGATCGGTCTTGCAGCCCTGAGGCTTGGTTTCCTTATCGCCGAAGCAGAAATAATCGAAGAGGTGAACAAGGTCAGGCTTCCCTTCAATGTCAATTCCCTCTCCCAGGCAGTAGCCTTAGAGGCGCTGAAAAACAGGAAACAATTCAACTCCTGCGTAAAGGTGATTGTCTCTGAAAGGAGAAGATTGTTTAATGAGATGGAAAAGATAAGTGGGGTAAAACCATTTCCTTCTGAAGCGAATTTTATTCTGTTTAAAGTAAAAGACCCTGATAAGGTTTATAACGCCCTTCTCAAAAAAGGCATTCTCATAAGGAATATCAAAGATGCTGTAAATGGCTGCCTGAGGGTCACTGTTGGAACACCGGAAGAAAATACAGCTTTTCTTAAAGCACTTAAAACCGTATCAGGCTGATTTACAAAAGGTGAAAGGATAGATTATGAAAAAGATAATATTGTGTTTTGTTATAATGCTGCTGTTTTCACCGGTATTCGTCAGGGCAGAAAATTATGATGATTATGTCAAGGAGGGCAATCTTGCATTCCATGAAGGCAGAATAGACGATGCCATTAAGAGCTATTCAAAAGCTCTTGGAATCGAACCGAAAAGAGAAGGCAAGATATACAATCTTCGGGGGATTCTTTACAGGCAGCAGCAGAAAATTGATTTATCAATCAAGGATTTCAATAAGGCTATTGAATTAGATCCGGCAAACCAGACATATCTGCTTAACAGGGGCGAAACATACGGGATGATGGGGAGCTTTGAAAAAGCGGTCAAGGATTTTTCCGGTGTAATCAAAATGAATCCTGCATCAGAAGACGGATACACAGGCCGCGGCAAAGCCATGTTGTTCATGGGACGATATGCAGAGGCTATAAAGGATTTAACCAGATCGATAGAGATTAACCCTAAATCTGCAGCAGCTTTCAAATTTCGCTCGATAGCATATGAGAAATCAGGCAAAAAATCCAAGGCCAGGGAAGATATGGAAAAGGCAAAGAATTTATGGGTTGAAGTCAAGGGTCCGCACGGGAATTGATTTATTTTAAATCTCTGGCTGTCTCTTTCACCTGAAAACCCTCACTTTCTAAAATACTCCTTGCCTTGAAACAGTATTCTGCTACAATTGCATTAAGGACAGTACTTCTTATAAATCTGATTCATGGAGGTCTATCATGGATATCTCAAGAAGAGATCTGCTTAAGATTGCTTCAGTCTCTGCTCTTGCAGCGATAGTAAATACCCGGACAACTTTTGCCGGGGATAAAGGCCCGGACATAGAGCCTCAGGACAGGGTATTCATTGCAAACGAAGATTCCAATACTATAAGCGTCATAAACCCGGCTACGAACACGGTTGATACAACAATAAACCTTACGAGCTTTGATGAAGACCCCAGGCCGCCGTTCAGGTTTGTGACAGGAGGTGTAATGCCGACTCATGCAGCCATCATCCACAAGCCCCTTTATCACGGCTGCATAGATGCACACGGGGTTGCGCCGTCACCTGACAGCATGATGCTCGCAACATCCGGAAGGGGAAGCAGCAATGTCTATCTTATTGACACAATAACAAAGAAGGTTATCGGCAACGCGCAGAATCCCTTTTCAGGACCCGGCACAAATCCTGAAAGGCTTACAAGCGGTATAATCGTAGGGCGTGAACCGCATGAGCCGACATTCTCAAGGAACGGTGCCGAATTGTGGGTCGCGGTCCGCGGAGAAGACAGGATCGCAATCCTTGATACATCAAAAGCTGTTAAGCAGTCAGGCGGGACAGATGCAAAGGCGGTAAGGGAATATCTGCCTACGATAAACGGGCCTGCCCAGGTATGGTTCTCAAAAGACGGTAAACTCGCATTTGTCATCAGCCAGAAAGTTTCAAAGGTAGATATCTTTAAGGTAAACCCTGATGAGAAGGGCCTTTCACACCCGGTGCATTTTAAGACTATAGACATAAGCACACAGGATAAGGCGGCATTTACACCTTTTGAGAAGACAGCCCCTGATGGCTCAGAGATATGGCTCTCACACAAACTCGCAGATTCTGTTTCCGCAATAAGCACAGATGAGCCGTTTGATATTTTGCATACAATACATCTTGGGAACCTTGCAAGACCTAACCACCTCGAGTTCGTGGAGAACTCAAAAGGAAAGACTGTTTATGTGAGTTTCGCGCGTATTGACGATGGAGGCACTGGCTTAGCAGCCTCAAGCCAGATCGCAATAATAGACCGTTCTGCATCCCCAAAAGAGAGGAAGGTTGTAAGGACATTCTTCACCCGCGGCCGCGAAGCACACGGACTATGGACAAATCCTGCAAACAACATCCTCTACGTATCGCATGAGCAGGATGAGCTTCCCGAAACCCCTAACGCAGGCCAGACAGTATGCACAGCCTTTGATGTGTCTGATCCCCTGAATCCAAAGTTCATCGCCCAGATACCTCTTGGTTCTCTGAAGCTGCCTTCAGGCGAACTCAGAAACAAGAAGAGCATAAACCTCGTTTATGTAAGGCCCGGGTTCCGCGGCCAGACAGCATAGACAGAAAAAGGAGGCATTATGAATGAATTCACCTCAGGTATGCATGCGAGCATGGAGAAGATGATGAAGGACATGGAGACAGCGCCTATGACCGGAGACCCTGACAGGGACTTTCTTTCGATGATGATCCCTCATCATGAGGGCGCTGTCGAGATGGCGCGTCTTGTCCTTATCCACGGACGTGATCCCCTTGTCCGCCGCCTTGCAGAAGAGATAATCGCAGGCCAGACGACTGAAATCCAGTCCATGAAGGAACGCCTTTCCATCCTCAGTAAAAAACCCGACCCAAACCCCGGAGGCTTTCCTGCGCTCGGCGGGACAAGAGGAGAAGGGAAAAAATAGGAAAGGGCTTTAAGGCTCATGAACGCGTTAAGATATGTTGTGGGATAGGTATATATTTTCAGGCCTGTTGATATAAAATAATCCAGCCTGTATCCAAGGGAGGACATAAATGAGAAAAGCAGAGATCGATAGAAAGACAAAAGAGACCGATATATCCGTTCAGATAAATCTGGACAGCACCGGAAAATACTCGATAAAAACATCAATCCCTTTTCTTGACCACATGCTTTCCCTGATGTGTAAACACGGCCTCTTTGATTTAACGATAAAGGCAAAGGGCGATATAGACATTGATGATCATCACACGGTTGAAGATACAGGCATAGTCTTTGGTAAGGCAGTAAGGCAGGCGCTTGGGGACATGAAAGGGATATCCCGTTATGGTCAGGCATCTGTGCCGATGGATGAGGCCATTGCCTCGGTCAGCCTTGATATAAGCGGAAGACCTTATCTTGTTTATAAAGTCGATTACCCCAAAAAAAGTAAGCTGAAGGATTTTGACCCTGACCTTATCGAGGATTTTCTTCAGGCATTTGTAAGTAACTCCGGGATAACCCTTCATGTCGGAGTCCCTTACGGGAGGAACACCCACCATATAATCGAAGCGGTATTTAAGGCGCTTGGACGGGCGCTGAGACAGGCGGTATCGATTGATCCGCGGGTTAAAGGAGTTCCTTCAACAAAAGGTAAGTTGTAAGTTCTGCTAATCCCGATAATTCATAAACTATGATAATAACGAAAGGACATAGTATCTTCGCTCATTCTCGGTCTTCGATCCCGAAAGCTTTCGGGAAATTTGGCCTCTTTGTTTTTAAATATACATACTGTCTGAGTATCGGCCAAATAAAGCCGCTCAAATACTATGTCCTTTCTTGTTGTCAGGGAATTTCATGAATAATGAAGGCTAAGTGAATATGCTGAGAGAAAAGGTCCCTTTAAAGGAAATTAAATATGTCCTGCTGGATATGGACGGGACTCTTCTGGATAAGTATTTTGACGATTTTTTCTGGGAGCACCTTCTGCCTGAAAAATATGCTGAAAAGAAAAATATTACTTTCGGCAGGGCAAAGGAAGAACTTCTGAAGAAATACAAAGAGCATGAAGGCACTCTGAAATGGACAGATATAGATTTCTGGTCAAAAGAAGTGGACATAGACATCCCGGCGCTTAAAGAGCAGATAAAACATCTGATAGAGATCCATCCGCACGTCGAAGATTTTCTGAAGATGCTGAAGCGCCATAAAAAGAAGATATTCCTTGTTACGAACGCACACTACAAGGTTCTTGATATCAAGCTGAAAAAAACGCAGATAGGCAGGTACTTTGATTCTGCTGTAACATCATTTGAGATAGGCTATCCAAAAGAGATGCTCGAATTCTGGGGAAAGGCGCAGAGGAAGTTAGGGTTTGAAAAGGAGAGAACCCTTTTTATAGATGATACAAAGGCGGTTTTAAGGACAGCAAAGGAATTCGGGATAAAATACATCCTTTACAAGGCATACTCAAGCTCGAGATCGGAGAAAGGAAGCTCGAAAAACTATATGGTTATCGAGGATTTCAGGGAGCTTATGTTTTTAGATTAACCCATAGCTATCCAAAAAGAACAATGAAGAAGGCAGAAAGCCTCTTAACCCAGCTATAATTCATAAACTATGATAATAGAGAAAGGACATAGCATTCTCGCTCATTCTCGCTACGCTCCGAGGTATTTGCCCTCTTTGTTTATCAAAATATATACTGTCTGAATATCGGGCAAATAAAGCCGCTCAAATACTATGCCCTTTCTGTTGTCAGGAAAATTTATGAATTCAGTGGATTAAATATATCCCAAAAGGTTGTTTCTATTACTCAAATAGCTTAAAATAAACCTCTATGAGTGGTGTACTCGATCAGCTTCTTGAATTAACCAGAGAGCCAAAAATCGCCTATTTTTCTATGGAGATAGGCGTTCATAATGACATCCCTACATACAGCGGCGGTCTCGGTGTCCTTGCAGGAGACACGATCAGATCTGCCGCTGACCTTAAACTGCCGATGATCGCTGTTACTCTCCTAAGCAAAAAAGGATATTTTACCCAGGACATCGATAAAACAGGATGGCAGATCGAGCATCCGTCTGAGTGGGAACCTTCCAGGTATATGCAGCTTCTCCCTCATAAGGTTACTGTGCAGATCGAGGGGAGAGACGTTTATATACAGGCATGGCAATATAATGTAAAGAGTCTTGCCAGTGGAAGCGTCCCGGTATTCTTTCTGGATACGGATGTGAATGAAAATTCGCCTGCAGACCGTGAGATTACCTCCTGTCTTTATGGCGGGGACCAGACATTCAGGCTTAAACAGGAGATTGTACTTGGGTTGGGCGGGGTCAGGATACTTCACGAAATGGGTTTTGAGATAAAAAAATATCATATGAATGAAGGGCATGCAAGTTTTTTGACCCTTGAACTGCTTAACAGATTCAAAAAGCCCATAGAAGACGTATGGGATGAGAAGCTCATATGGGATAAACGCAGCGTAAAGAATCTCTGTGTGTTTACAACTCATACTCCTGTTGAGGCAGGGCATGACAAATTCCCTTATGACCTTGTTTCCAGGGTTATGGGAGAGATTATCCCCGTTCCATTTTTACAGGAGCTTGCCGGCAAGGATTATTTGAATATGACGATGCTTGCCCTTAATTTAAGCAGGTATATAAACGGGGTGGCTAAAAAACATGGCGAGGTCTCAAAGAGTATGTTCCCGGGATATGAAATAAATGCGATAACAAATGGTGTGCATTCTTTCACATGGACATGT
>JAKAKQ010000205.1 GCA_021813425.1 Nitrospirota bacterium | reverse complement strand
TATACTGCACAGCAGGGTTGCAAAGTCAAATATATACGCCTTCAAAAAACTGGGAGCCAAAGTCAGGCTCATAGGTCCTCCTACACTGGTGCCTGATTATATGAAGGAGCTTGGTGTTGAGATATTCGCTGATATGAATAAGGGGCTGAAAGATGTTGATATAATCATGATGCTGAGGATCCAGATGGAAAGGCAGGGAAAGGGGTTCTTCCCTACGACTGAAGAGTATTTTATGAATTGGGGACTGACTGCTGAAAGGCTTACAAGGGCAAAAAAGGACGCTATTGTTATGCATCCTGGACCGATGAACAGGGGTGTAGAAATATCTTCAGATGTAGCTGATGGAAAGAGGTCTGTCATACTCGAGCAGGTGACAAACGGGCTCGCTGTGAGGATGGCTGTCCTTTATCTGCTCTCAGGGGTGAGGGCATGAGGATTTTAATAATAAACGGACATGTGATAGACCCGTCACAGGATATTGACGGTGTTTATGAAATCATGATAGAAGATGGAAAGATAAAAGAAGTCAAAAGTCAAAAGTCAAAAGCCAAAAGCCAGGAAGAAAATAAAATCGGTAATCAGCAGTCTTCAATCCGGAAAATAGACGCATCCGGTATGCTCGTCCTTCCCGGTCTTGTTGATATGCATGTCCACCTTCGGGAGCCGGGTTTTGAATATAAGGAGACTATAAAGACAGGCACTGAGGCAGCTGTGAGGGGCGGGATCACATCGGTATGCTGCATGCCTAATACAAGCCCTGTAAATGATAACCCAAGCGTGACGGAATTCATTATTAAAAAAGCGGTTCAGGAAGGTTCATGCACAGTTTATCCGATAGGCGCTATAACAAAGGGACAGAAAGGCGAGGAACTCGCTGAGCTGGCAATGATGTATCAAGCAGGATGCGTTGCCTTTTCCGATGACGGGAGACCTGTCACGGACAGTTTGATGATGAGGAGGGCGCTGGAATATTCGAAGATACTCGATGTGCCTCTTATATCTCACTGTGAGGACCTCTCACTTTCTTCCGGAGGTGTGATGAACGAAGGTTTATTATCAGTCACGCTCGGACTGAAAGGAATACCTTCACAGGCCGAAGAAATTACGGTTGCAAGGGACATAGCCCTTGCGGAATTAACTGGCGGAAAGCTGCATATTGCTCATGTCTCGACAGAAGGGTCTGTTGAATTGATAAAGGCCGCAAAGAAGAGAGGCATTGCCGATATTACTGCAGAGACCTGCCCGCATTATTTCAGCATAACTGAAGAAGAAGTCAGGAACTACAATACAAACGCAAAGGTAAACCCCCCTCTGAGAAGAAAGAAAGATTTGGATGCAATTAAAGAGGGCCTGCATGACGGCACCATAGATGTCATTGCAACCGATCACGCACCGCATCATCCGGATGAGAAACTTGCAGAGTTTGACAATGCCCCTTCAGGTATCTCAGGTCTTGAGACCGCAGTCGGCTTAAGCTTGAGACTTGTTGAAGAGGGTGTTTTGACCTTCAGCCGGTTAGTGGAAAAAATGGCCTTGAATCCTGCGAGAATTCTTGGATTGCTTGTTGCTCACCGCTCATCGCCCGGTGCCGGTATAAAAGGGACATTGAAGGCAGGTTCTGATGCCGATATCGTCATTATAGACACAAAAAAAGAGTATAAGGTTGATCCTGGCAGATTTAAATCCAAGGGGAAGAATACACCCTTTGCCGGTTTGGCCTTAAAAGGGATGCCTGTTGTAACTATCTCAAACGGAAGGATATACAGATGGGATTAAAGGCATTGTTAGTTCTTTCCGACGGGACAGTGTTTGAAGGAAAAAATTTCGGTTCTGAAGGCGAAACCATAGGCGAGGTTGTCTTCAATACCTCCATGACAGGTTATCAGGAGATACTTACTGACCCGTCTTATAAGGGGCAGATAGTTACGATGACATATACACAGATAGGCAATTACGGCGTGAATGAAGAAGACATTGAGTCAGGGGGAGGTATAAAGGCTGAGGGTTTTATAGTAAAGGAGGCATGCGACTTCCCAAGCAACTGGCGTTCATCGGCAAGTCTTCCAGAGTATATGAAAAAATATAACATTGTCGGCATTCAGGGTATTGATACAAGGGCGCTTACCAGACATCTGAGAAATTACGGCGCACAGATGGGGATCATATCCACTGTTGATCCGAATCCTGAAAGTCTTTTGGAAAAAGTTAAGAAGCATCCCGGTATTTCAGCATTCGACCTTGTAAAAGACGTCACTACACGCGAGGTATATCCCTGGAGTGAAGGCTGCTGGAACTGGTGCCTACCCCCCCATCCCCCCCTTGCCAAGGGGGGGCAGAGGGGGGGTAAAGTTGTCGTCTATGACTTTGGTGTAAAGTTTAATATCCTGCGAAATCTTGTAGAGGCAGGGTTTGATGTGACTGTTGTCCCTGCACAGACCCCTGCAGAGGCTGTCCTCGATATGAGCCCTGACGGGATAATCCTGAGCAACGGTCCTGGCGACCCGCAGACAGTGACATATGCCGTTGAGAATACAAAAAAGCTGATGGGTAAAAAGCCGATCTTCGGTATATGTCTTGGACACCAGATACTCGGCCTCACAATGGGTGGGAGGACATATAAACTGAAATTCGGTCATCACGGAGGAAATCACCCTGTCAAAGACCTGCTGACAGAGAGGGTTGAGATAACATCACAGAACCATAACTATTGCGTTGATATAAACAGTCTTCACGGCAAGGTGAGGCTCACGCATACAAACCTTTACGACGGCACAGAAGAAGGCATGCAGCATGTTGATCTGCCTATATTCTCTGTCCAGCATCATCCCGAGGCAGGCCCCGGCCCGAATGACTCGGCGCATCTTTTCAGAAGGTTCAGAGAGATGATAGAAGGATTTAATTAAATGGAATTAGATTTTCAAGGCATATTTAAGGAATTTAACAGGTTGAACATTGATTATCTTGTAGTCGGAGGATTGGCGGTTAACTTTCACGGGGTGCCGAGAATGACTTATGACATCGATTTGATGATACTTCTCCAGTCTGGAAATATAAGCAAGCTGATAGAAAAACTTACTGATTGGGGTTACCGACCAAAAATCCCGATTAATCCGATGGAACTTGCTGATGAGATTAAGAGAAATTCATGGATTCAGGAAAAGGGGATGATGGCTGTAAATTTTTATAATGAGACATCTCCCATAGGGGAAATTGACATACTCTTTGATTCACCTATCCCATATGATGAATTGAAAAGCAGGTCTGTTATGATTGAACTTCAAGGCGAAAGAATTCCAACCGTTTCAATTCACGACCTTATTAAGCTCAAACAGCTGGCAGGTCGAAAACAAGACCTTTCAGATGCGGAATATCTGAGGATGATTCTGGAGAGATGATGGAAAAAGAGAGAAAAGGATTTAGTTATACTGTGAGCCGTGAGCAATTAGAAGATTATCGCAAATGGCCTATAGAACGCCGACTAAAATGGCTTTATTACGCCAATAAGATGAGAAAGGGTCTTCCGAAGAAAACTATTGAGATTCAGGAGTTGTTTAGGAGTGGGAAGATTTAGAGTGAGCAAGCATTTTACGAGTTGGGAGAGATAGTTGAGGGTAGATTATGAATAGGAAAAGCCAAATTGTGCATGTGGCGAAAATAAAATGTTAACTGAAAGTCGGACGTGAAGAAGAAACAAAGACAATGAAAATAGTAGAACCGGTTACTTTAAAATCTTCTAAGACAAAAGAAATAGCAAAACCATTTTTAAGATGGGCGGGCGGGAAAAACTGGCTCATAAAACATCTTGACACACTTGTCCCTATAAAGGGTTTTAGAAACTATCATGAACCATTTCTGGGAGGCGGTTCTATTTTCCTTTCATTGAAACCAATAGAACAAGCTTATTTGTCTGACTTAAACAAAGAATTAATTAGTGTTTATATGTGGTTGAAGGCAGACCCGGAAGGTATCATAAATGTGCTAAGGACATATAAGAAATCAGCAGAATTTTATTATAGGTTAAGAACAAAAGTATGCCAAGACCCAATAAAACAAGCTGCCCGATTTATATATCTTAATCAAACATCATTCAATGGAATCTATAGAGTCAATTTACAGGGGGAATATAATGTGCCATTTGCTCAAAGAGCGAAGGGCTTTCTTGAAGCTGATAATCTTCGACTTGTTAGTAAATCATTAAGAAATGCCACACTGTATTATGGCGATTTTGAGATGTCGAAAGAGTATATAAAAAAAGGAGATTTTGTATTCTTAGATCCACCATATACAGTTTCACATAATAAGAATGGTTTCATTAAATATAATCAAAAGTTATTTTCTCTAAACGATCAAATACGCTTAAGTTCCCTAATAGATTTTATTAAAAGCAAAGGTGCTTATTATGTTCTCACAAATGCAGCACATAAGACAATTGAGGACATCTTTGAAAAAGGCGACCGCATGCTTAAATTAAATAGAGCAAATTTAATAGGTGGTATCAATGCTCAAAGAGGTCAAACAACCGAATATGTTTTTACAAACGCAAGGTGAGATTTATGACTGAAGAACAAAAACAAAAGTTTTGGGAAGGGATTATTCCATCAAAAAGCCTGAAAAGCGCCATTTCAAAAAGACGTAAACCATATCTTTTCGAAAACGTCCATCCAGAATTATCCGAGAAATACAAAAAAGATGGATGGGAAATTGACAAAGAGTTCAAAACAAAGGTCAGGATGAAAAAAATTAAACCGTGCGACATGGCTTTTGAAGATGAGGTATGGACTACGATAGCTTTACTTGGATTTTCTCATTTAAATAAGGATAGGAATTTCCGAATTCCTTATTCTGAGAATTTCGAACTTACACAACAAATTGACGTATTTGCAGCAGATGATGAAACTATTTTGTTTATTGAATGCAAAGCAACTGAAGGTGAACCCAAACAAGGTTGTTTCAAAGAAGAAATTGAAGCAATTGGTGGCAAAAGAGAAGGAATCCTGAAAGTCTTACAAAAGATTTTCCCAGATTGTAAGCATAAGGTTAAATTTATATTTGCG
>JAKAKQ010000048.1 GCA_021813425.1 Nitrospirota bacterium | reverse complement strand
TCTAAGAGGTAAAAGACCCCCGGGAGGCTATCTATCAATACTTTGAATAAATCCCTTTCTTTTATTAAACTTTTCTCAGCCTCATCAAGTTCAGCTACATGTTGTTTTAAAGAATCAATCATTGCTACAAGTTCGGCTGACATGGCATTGAAGGCATTGGCTAAAGTGCCAATTTCGTCACTGCTGGATATCTCGGCCTGCCGTGACAGGTTACCGCTGCTGATTGCCTGGGCGGTATCGGCCAGCAATTCAATGGGCTGAATAATCTTACGCTTAACCAGTAACCCGAGGGTGACGGCCCCGGCCATAGCGATTACAACAAGTACGCTGATAATCAGCACGATACGAATAGTCAGGCTTAATGCCTCAGGAAGGGGTCTTGAGGTCACAATATTAAGTGTTTGATTGCCGAGAGAGATTCTTTTACTGGCAATGACATCTTTTGTACCGAGCAGCCCTGTGTAGACACCTGCATGGTCAGGTACTTGAAAATGTGTGCCTTTCAAGACAAGCGAATGGTTTTTATGGGCTATAACCATTCCATCCCTGTCTACAATATACGCATTGCCTGCCGCTCCAATGTGCAGGTTCGCGATTAAATTCCAGATATCCCTAAGACGGATTTCAGCAACAAGCACACCTTTTACCAGTCCGCTGCGGGTATCGGTTATCGGCATTCCCATAGTAATAAAAGGCTCTCCAATTTCCTTGTCGAACGACACAGGGCTGTAGTAAATCTTGCCTGTAGTCACAGGGATCAGAAACTCATCGGACTGAGACCTCTCTCCAAGGTCATTGTCAGTGTAGACTTTAACACGTGAGACGCGCCCGCGTTCCCTGCCGCTGCTATCGAGCAAGACGAGTTCGTTAAAGACATCCTTATGCCATTCATTCTTGTATGATCGTATTCTGCAAAGTGTTTTACATTGCTGGGTGTGGTCATCTTTCACTATAACATTGACACTGATTACCAGCTTTAGTTCATTCTCTATATTGTGAAAATAGTTCATGATCTGATCTGATACCCTCTCTGAGACCTCGCGTTGCAACTGGATGGCCTGTTCTCGCTGGATAATGTAACTCTGGTAGGTCAGGACAACGCCCAGCAGCAGCAACGGGCCGATTGCCAGAGCAATGAAAGCTGCCTTCAAGCGGGATCTAATGCTGTTTTTAATCATCTTAACCTTAAATTTTCATGCTAATATTAATTAACGGACTATGCCGTCTGCCTGTTGTAAGACCTCATCGGGAACTTTAATGCCAACTGCATTTGCTGTTTGCAAATTTATGCCCAAGAAAAAATCTGAAATCTCAACCGGCAGATCAGCCGGTGATGCGCCTTCAAAAATATTATGCACCAGCCGGCTTGCCTGTTCGCCTGTCCGGAAAGGATCTTGTCCATAGGAGACCATTACGCCTGAATTATATTGTGATGTGCCGGATGATAAGGGCAGCTTATGTTTGATCGCAGCCTCCACATAGAGATTGACATTTGAGACAAGAAAAGGTGAATTGAGCAGCCAGATAGCATCTGCTTTCCGAGGGATATTTTTCAACGTTACTTTAAGTTCGTCGAAGTTGCTAACCCCGGCAACAATAAGTTCGATACCTAATGTTGCAGCAGCTTTTTTCAATTCGGAGAGGCTCTGTTCAGTAGCTTTGGCATCGGTTATATAAGGAACAAATATGTGTTTTGAGCCGTGGACGACAGTTTTATGCCATTCGAGGGCTTTTGCAGTGCTGCCGCCGATTTGAATGCCTGTAAGGTTACCGCCGGGATTTGTCATGCTTTTCACCAGCCCGGACTCTACAGCAAAGAAAACCGGTGCAAAGACAACCGGTATTTTAGTGCCTTCAACGGCTTTTTGTGCCTTCTGGGCTACTGGTGTTGTGATAGCTAAAATCAAGTCTACATCTTTAACTACGAGGTCTTTTAAAGCAGCATCAGCTTGCTCAGCGCTGTTTAATGTGCCTTTGTTTATGTAAATTATATTCTTACCTTCAATAAATCCGAATTTAGCCATGCCAGATTTGAAACCGTCGACTACGGATTCAAGCCCGGGATTAATATTAACAATACCTATGTTAAAGACTTTTGTCTTTTTGCAGGTCAACAAAGAAAATATTATCAATGCGGAGATTGATAATATGATTATAATGATTCTATTTCTACTCATTTTTTTAGAGATTGGGTTACCCCCTCGTAATGACAACCTTTTAAAGTCCGCTAAGATTCTCCGTTATCGGGAGTTTAATAATTACCGCAGTCCCTTTTCCGACTTTGCTTGATACTTCTATAGTGCCGCTGTGCTGATTGATTATGCCATAACAGATAGAAAGACCAAGTCCTGTGCCGGCACCGACCTCTTTTGTCGTAAAAAATGGGTCGAATACCTTTGATATGTGATCATCAGAAATTCCAACCCCTGTGTCGGATATTTTTACTTCGACATAGTTATTGATATGCGAGGTGGAAATAAAAATATCCCCTCCATGCGGCATTGCCTCGACAGAGTTATTGAGGATGTTTATAAAGACCTGCTCCAGCTTTACCGGGTCGCCCAATGTGACAGAGATCTCTGGCAGACTCTGATGAATTGTTATACTATTGAGTTTATGTTCAAGAAGTAAGAGGGCACTTGTTATTACATTATTGATATCCAGAGGGATGAATTCAGACTCTCCCTGGCGGGAAAATTGTAGCAGTTCTTTTGCAATAGTAGATGCCCTGCCAATATTCCTTTCAATTGCCTCAAGCTTTTGTAAAATCTCTCTGTCCATTATGTTGTCAATTAACCTGTTTTTCATGATCTCAAGATTAAGAGATGCATTCGCAAGGGGATTGTTTATCTCATGGGCAATACCGATGGCAAGCCGTCCGATGGATCTGAGATTGCTGGCCCGTGAAAGTTCTTCTTCCTGTTTTTTGCGCTCGGTAATATCCCTTACAACCTCGATGCCTGCTATAATCTCCCCTGTTGAATCTTTCAAAGGTGAAGCAGTGATTTCATAGTATCGTTTCCCCTCATCTGTAGTCTTGGACTGCTCCTTTATATGAATCTTACCATCATTGAACGACATAGCGAGATGACATTCTTCGCATACCCGATCATTATTCCGATACGCCTTGTAGCAGTATTCTCCTATGTGGTCTCCAACAAAGTCTTTATGTATCTGGTTTTGATATATGACCATAAAATCTGTGGCCTGTATGCTTATGCCGTCACCAATAGCTGCAATGATTGCCTGTGATTTTGCCTTTTCATCCTCAAGCTTTACCATGGTTTCCCTCAATGCCTCTTCTGCCCTCTTGAGTTCGGCAATGTCTAAACTTAATGATAACTTGGAGGTAATGGCGCCATCCGCCTGGTATATGGGAGTATTTATCACATAGTACCAACGATTGTCTTTTGGACTCAGCACTTCTCTCTTGACAGTCTCACCTCTGAACACCTTCCCATTTACACACCACGGGCAAATAGAATCAAGACCATGCATAACTTTATAACACAACTCGCCTGTTGCGTTGTAACCAGTGCGATCAATCAACTGCCTGTTCATAAACTCGATATGGTAATCATGCGTACAGATATATATAAATCCGGTAAAGGCTTTTATTATGGCGCTCATATGTGCTTCGCTATCCTGCAGCGCCTTCTCGGTCTGCTCATGCTCGATGATTTCCAGTTGAAGACTTACATTGGTCTTTATCAGTTCAGCGGTGCGCTCTTCCACCAGTTTCTCAAGGTGGTCGCGGTATTTTTCTAATTCTTCCTCGGCCTGCTTGCGCTCAGTGATATCACGAATCACAGCTGCTATGCCGATAATATTCCCTTCCGAGTCCACAACTTTTTGTTTAACAACATGTAACCAGCTGCCTCCAACGTGTTCTTCAGTGTGAACGGGACTGTCAGATTTTAATGCCAGATCATCACCTCTCTTACATTCTTCTGCTGTTTCCCGTGGCATAAGATCAAAGTCTGTTTTCCCGATAATGTCTTCCGATGGTAAATTGAAAGACTTTCTGCATTCCTCATTGACTACCAAATACCTGAAATCCTTATCTTTGAGGAAGATGAGATCGCTTGATGAATTTATAATGGCCTCAATCTTTTTTGAAAAGCTCTTAAGCTCTTCTTCTGCCAGCTTGCGGTTGGTGATGTCCTCGCATGTTGTAACTATGCCTATGGGATGTCCGGCAATATTTTTGACGACATCAGACATCAGATTAACATTGAAGATGCTTTTGTCCTTCCGGATGTTTACAGTTTCCCCTCTAAAACTTTTCATCTCTTCTATCTGTTCCGGGGTCATGGGGTTCCATAATTCTGGCGGGGCAAAGATTCTCACATCCTTGCCGATCAATTCTTCTATCGCATAACCATGCATATTTGCCTCGGCAGGATTCGTATAAATAATCTTCCCTTCGGGGTCGGTAATCGTAACCCCGATTCGTATGTTTTCAATCACCTTTTGAAATAAACGCAGCGACTTTTCCGTCCGCCTGTGCTCGATGATTTCCAGTTGAAGTTGGTCGTTGATGGTTGTAAGTTCAAAGTTCCATCTGTTGATCAGAAAAATGATAATAATTGATCCGCTTACAATTATAATAAACCCGGCTACCGTAGCTATAGTATAATTTTTTGTAAAGGATGCTAATAATCTGCTGACTTGTTTTTCAGGCGTGGTAATTACCAGCGACCATGTTTGCCCGCCGACCTTTACCGGATAAGATGCCGCAACCGTGTTAATTCCTTCAGGCGATATGTATTCACTCTTATAAGGCTTGCCTGTTTTTATCTTTTTGATAAATGTCTTGAGGGAGATATCCAGATTTGCAGTCCCAACAGCAATTCCACATGGTCTATCCCCCTGATGGTATAAAAAGTTTCCGTAAGAATCAATTACACAACATTCGGTAATTTTTGGTCGAGGGACATAGAGGCTGTCCCAAAATGATTTTCAATTCGAGCATGTTATTTATTGCCTTTGAGTTTTTCTCCATAAAAAGTTCCCGTTTTCTCTTTCTCGGTCTTTTTTTAATTCAATTCGCAAGGCA
>JAKAKQ010000181.1 GCA_021813425.1 Nitrospirota bacterium | reverse complement strand
GAGGACTGTTGAAAGTAAGGGGTTTTAAATGTTAAAAGCATAAGCCAATAAACAATTATAGCGTTCAGGATATGTATGGAGAGATTGACGATATGATATCCGGTGACATAAAGGCCGTCGAGATGATAATTTACTGCAAAGGTAAAAAACCCGAACCATCTTATACCGGATGGAGGCCAGAAATTACCTAAATCCCTTAAACTGGGATTGTCGGCAATATTGAGAATATCATCAAAATGAAAAGGCACACTGAAGGTGTTTGAATAGGCAATAAAGCCTATAATGAAAAGCAAAGGCATATGAAAAAACGGTTTGTTAAGGAAGCTTTTTCCGGAAGGCGCTGTTTCAGTTTCTGAGTTGTTGTTTTCATTGATGATTAGAAATTGCTTTTTCATGTGCTCTGAATAAATATAACACTTTTTATTTTACCGGTTCTACAGTAGAGGAATTCCGTTTGATTGCGTATGAAGAAGTTCCTCCTCTTTGACTTTATCCAGAGGGCTATGTTAAAAAATATACAAAATCCGTATGAAAATTACAGATGAGGCTGATAATGCATTTTTTTAATTACAAGGGTAATGAACTGTATGCTGAAGATATTCCCGTAAGGATGCTTGCTGAAAAGTACGGCACCCCTCTTTACATTTACAGCTATAAGACATTATTAAGACATTTCAGGGCGTATGATGATGCATTCAAAAACTATCCTCATATTATATGCTATGCCCTTAAGGCAAACACCAACGAGGCCATATTAAGGCTTTTGTCAAAAAACGGCTGCGGCGCTGATATCGTATCAGGAGGGGAACTTTTCAGGGCGCTCAGGGCAGGCATTTCTCCGAACAGGATAGTATATGCAGGTGTCGGAAAGACAGAGGATGAGATAAGGTTTGCCCTTGGATCGAAGATACTGATGTTTAACGTAGAATCCGAGGATGAACTCAGAGAGATCGACAGGATCGCCGGCATTATGAAACTAAAAGCGCCGATCGCCCTCAGGATAAACCCTGATATCGATCCAATGACGCATCCTTATATATCTACAGGAATGAAAAAGCACAAGTTCGGTATACCCATAGAAGATGCGATAGAGAATTACAGGTTCGCTTCAATGCTTAAGCATATCGAGGTCATGGGAATACATAAACACATTGGCTCCCAGATAACAGAGATATCTCCGTTTGTTGATGCTATGAAGCGCATACTTATGCTCCTTGATGAATTGACAGGACTTGGTTTTAATATAAGGTGTCTTGATATCGGAGGAGGTCTTGGGATCCCTTATTTTGATGAGAAGCCCCCGATGCCGAGGGATCTTGCAAGAAAACTTTTACCTCTGATTAACGGCAGAAGGATTACCCTGATCATGGAACCAGGCAGGTCTATTGTGGGGAATGCAGGAATACTCGTCACAAGAATGCTTTATCTAAAAAAAGGGGTTGGGAAAGATTTCATAATTGTTGATGCCGGGATGAATGACCTTATGAGACCCTCGCTTTATGATGCCTATCACCACATTATGCCGGTTGTTAAAAACAGAAGGGCAAAGATAACAGCGGATATTGTAGGCCCGATATGCGAATCCGGGGACTTCCTTGCAAAGGGAAGGCGGATTCAGAAGGTTAATAAGGGAGAGTATCTTTCCGTGATGAGCGCAGGTGCATATGGCATGTCAATGAGCTCAAATTACAATAGCAGGCCGACAGTCGCTGAGGTCATGGTAAACGGGAAGACGCACAGTCTTATTAGGAAACGCGGTAAGTATAATGATCTTGTGAAAGACGAGATGCTCCCGGCATATCTGAGATGAATCATAATTCTCATTATGAAATCCCCCTCTTTCCCCCTTTTCCAAGGGGGGATTTTTCGATATTGCCCCACTTTAGTAAAGGGGGGTGGGGGGGGATTTTTTGATGAAGCTTTCATTCACAAAAATGCACGGCCTCGGCAATGATTTTATCCTTATCGACTGCCGGAATGAGGAAGATAAATCATGGGGGAAAAATCTTAGAGACATAAGCAGAAGGTTATGCCACAGGCGATTCGGGATCGGAGCTGATCAGTTATTACTGTTATATAACTCTGATATAGCAGATTTCAGGATGCGTATATTCAATGCTGACGGAAGCGAAGTGGAGATGTGCGGTAACGGTATACGCTGTCTTGCCAAATATATATGGGACAGGGATCTTTCTGAAAAGAATACTATTTCAGTCGAGACTTCAGCAGGCATAATAACGCCGGAGAAATCCGGCGATATGGTAAAGGTAGATATGGGTGAGCCGATACTCGAAGGCAGTCTTATACCTGTTAAACTACCCCCCCATCCCCCCCTTAGTAATGGGGGGCAAGGAGGGGTAATAGATTTTCCTTTAAAAATACTTGATAAAGAGTTTAAAATTACATGTGTCTCAATGGGGAATCCTCATGCAGTGATTGTGGTTGATGATGTAGATGGTTTTGATGTTAAAAAATATGGGCCGGTGATAGAAAATTATGAGCTATTCCCGAACAGGATCAATGTAGAATTCGTACAGGTAGTTGATTCGGGCAATATCAAGATGCGCGTATGGGAAAGAGGAGCTGGCGAGACCATGGCATGCGGTACAGGGGCATCGGCTGTTGCGGTTGCGGCGAACCTGAAAGGTCTTGCAGGTAAAAAGGTAAAAATTATACTGCTTGGCGGCGAACTTTTGATAGAATGGGACAATAATAATCATGTATATATGACAGGGCCTGCGGTTGAAGTATTTGAAGGCTGGATAAGCTTATAGGCTAAGGGAGGTTAGGTATGGGTTATGAAAGTGAAAGAAGAAAACAGAAGAGGATCGGATATGATATGCCTTTTGAATATTCATTGTCCATTTTAGAATTTAAAGAGCTCCGGAGGGTTAGCGCGTCTGCAAGGGGAATTGATTTCAGTGAGGAGGGTATGGGTTTTTTTACAGATATTCTGCTTGAACCAGGCCATGTGCTGAGAATAAGAAATAGCGACGGTTCTTCTCAGACCGCTATGGTTAGATGGGTTGGGGAATTTGACGGCAAGGTGCGTGTAGGGGTACTTTTATATAAGAAATAGCTTTTACAAGGAGGGAATATGTTTAAAGGTTCAATTGTTGCAATAGTCACACCATTTAAGAATGGTA
Organism: Nitrospirota bacterium; assembly: GCA_021813425.1. Lineage (GTDB taxonomy): Bacteria > Nitrospirota > Thermodesulfovibrionia > Thermodesulfovibrionales > UBA6898 > JAKAKQ01. The sequence continues at coordinate 1,935 of JAKAKQ010000181.1, read as the reverse complement.
AGGTCGATGAAAAGTCGCTCGGCAACCTTATTGACTGGCATATAAAACAGGGGACCAATGCTATTGTACCGTGCGGGACCACAGGGGAATCTGCAACGCTTGATTACAAAGAGCATTTCAGGGTCATTAAATTTACAGTAGAGGCAGTAAATAAAAGAGTTCCGGTAATAGCAGGGACAGGCGCAAATTCCACTGATGAAACGATAATAATAACAAAAGAGGCCAAAAAGTCAAAGGCAGATGGTGCGCTACTTGTTGCGCCTTATTACAACAAACCGACACAGGAAGGGCTTTACAGGCATTACAAGGCAGTGGCTGAAGCCGTTAAGATACCAATTGTACTCTACAATGTGCCAGGCAGGACAGCTGTAAATATGCTGCCCTCAACAGTCGCAAGACTGGCTGAAATAAAGAACATAGTTGCCATAAAAGAGGCAACAGGAGACATGAAACAGGTAAGCGAGGTAATAAGGCTCTGCGGTGACAGGATCACAGTCTTGTCCGGTGATGACTTTACAACGCTGCCTTTAATGGCGCTCGGGGGGAAGGGCGTAATCTCGGTGTCGGCCAATGTAGCTCCAAAACTCGTTTCTCAGATGTGTTCATTATGGGACAACGGAAGGTTTGATGAAGCGAGGGCGATACATTACAGACTCGAGCCGCTTAATGCATCTATGTTTATTGAAACTAATCCAATACCTGTCAAGACCGCCCTTGCTATGATGGGCAAGATAAAAGAGGAGTTCCGCCTTCCTCTCTGTGAAATGGCTTCTGCCAACAGGGAGAAACTCAAGAAGGTGCTTAAGGACCTAAAACTGGTTTAGGTTTAAAGAATATATTTTTTTATTAATTCAGAGTCGATGTTTTTCAGGGCTGTTTTTTCTATCACTTCCTCCCCCATGCTTTTTAGGTAAGGGATTATACCTATTATAGGGGCAGGACATATCTGCGCAAGGAGCTTCGGATTTGTCTCCTCTGCGAGATTGTTTTCAGGAGGGTTGCTGTAATTTATAATAATCCCTGCTACCTCCAGCCCTTCTTTTATCGCATAATTGACTGTGAGCATAGTGTGGTTTATCGTGCCAAGTCCCGGTCGAACTACTACAATTAATGGCAACTCGAATTCCTTTGCGAGTTCAATAACGTAATAGTCCTTCTTAATCGGGACCAGAAGACCACCAATCCCTTCAACAACAACAGCCTCGTACAGCTTAGAAAGTTTGGCAAATGCCTTTCTTATCTCATTTAAATTTATATCTATTCTGTCCAGTTCAGAGGCCATCAGAGGGGCAAGAGGACTTTCAAGACAGCACGGGGTTACCAGTGATACAGACTCATTCATATGGGCGATCTGCTTTAAAAATACGCCGTCATAGGGAATAAGGACTTCACCCTCCCTGCCGCATCCGCTCTCTACAGGTTTCATGCCGCAGGCCTTCAAACCAAGGAAGTTTATTGCCTTAATAATTATTCCGGCTATCAGGGTTTTTCCGATTCCTGTATCAGTGCCTGTTATAAAAAAACCTTTTGACATTCAACCTCCGACTACAGGCTTTCAAGCTTGCAAGCTATTAAGCCGGCAAGCTTTTCAAATAATACGGCTGTCCAGGCTGAAGATCTGGCCTGTAATGTTTTCAGTGCTTAATAAATATACAATAAATTCCGCAATTTCTTCAGTATCCGACAATTTTTTCATGATGCTGTTTTCTTTGGCAATTTCCATCGCTTTATGGGCCCTTATTCCCATTTCAGTCATCATATATCCCGGTATTATTGCATTCACCCTTATATTATATTCTGCAAGCTCGCGTGCTGCAGAGTAAGTCAATCCAAACAATGCTGCCTTTGATGCACTGTAAGCAGGCTGTCCGGCTTTCCCTTTAATTCCTGAATATGATGAGATGTTGATAATGTGCCCACCGCCTGATTTTATCA